>JAGVKI010000045.1 GCA_020050695.1 Alphaproteobacteria bacterium
ACCCCCGCTGGTGGCTGGAGCGGCTATATAACGCCCATCTTGAACATCCCCGTGAGATTATCTGCTATCGGGGGCATCTCCTGCGTAAAGCCAGTGACAGCTTGTTTTTGCCTTATCATACGATGCGTAGCATGCACGTGAACCAAACGCTTCCGCCCAGTTTTGCCCTTATGCCTACAGGCATAGGCGGGGTGCTGTATCCATCTTCAATATTTGACGCCATGTTCTTTGATAAAGAATTGTTTTTAAACAATAGCTTATGTGCTGATGATGTCTGGTACAAGGTCATGAGCATACGCAGTGGTATCAAAGTGCGGCGCATTGCCCATTTTGAAATGGTCTTTCTTTATGTTTTCTGCTCACAAAAGGTGGCTTTATGGAAAAGCGCCGATGAAACTCAGCTGACAGACAGGGTATTACAGCGGCTTTTTACCTTATGGCCTGAGGCGTATGATAAATTAGAAAGCCCGGCAGAACTGCTAACTGCAACGGCAGATGAAATAAACACTTGACTAAATCTTCGCGGCGATTAATTTCTGTCGCCTGATTTCCCCGTGCATTACGCATGGCCTTAGTGGGGGCGTAGCTCAGTTGGTAGAGCACTTGATTTGCATTCAAGATGTCGCAGGTTCGATTCCTGTCGCCTCCACCACTTTCCAGAATAAAATATAGATCGTTAGATGCGATGGGCGACTAACAGCCCACAAAACAACCTGCAAATAAAATGTGAATTGCCACGCACAGTGGCAAACACATTCTTAGGTCTATAAAGCTAACGTTTGCGGAATTTTTCTAACTTTATAACCTTGCATCAGATGGAGCATCGCTATCAGGGGAGGGTAAAGTAATGGTTTTTCCAATAAGCTTTTCAAGAAAGCTCTGCCTGATACCCAGTTCTGTCATGAGTTAGTAGATGAGCATGGGCGCTTCTTTTTCCAATATGGTGAAGGCATTTATAATCAATTCAGGCTTTTCCATGAGGATTGCGTCTGCGCCGCGATATGGCTCATATCTTGCCATACTGAGCCTATCTATACACAGTCCACAGCTAAGGGCCAAATGCCAGGGAGTAGATCACCCCGCCCACATGTGAGCGGAGGGTTTCGACTGCAGATGCGCTATTAACGGCGCTGGGGCGGCAGGGGAATAGGGGGGTATTGCATTGGATCATGGCCGGTAGGTTCGTCGCCAAGAAATTCCTTGATGCTGTCGATAATCGATTTTTTCTCAGCCTGCGGCTTTAGTGTATTGTTTGCTGAGGCTTCTGCTGTAGCGGGAAGCTGAGTGCTCATAAGTGGAGTTGAGCGCGCTGGGACAGCAGGTTCCACCGGATTTTGTTCTTCCACAGGGCCGACGAAATCAGCCTGCGCGGTTGCTTTTTGCAAGCGTTGTTCGTAATCCGCCAGTACGGCCTGCCCGGCATTGGGATCAGCAAATTCCCACAGATTGCGACGAGCGCCTTCCATGATGAGTTGATACACGGCGGTTTCAATGGCCTGGCGCACGGCCAGTTGAGGCGGCTCATTCACGGTAAAGCCGGTTTCCGCTTCCAGCAGATGATTGAGCGAAACATATTTGAAAACATTGCCGGCAACACCAGTGGAATAGATGGTCTTTTCCGATGTGACGCTTAGCAACACCTGCCCGTTGGAGATGTTCACGGCGCGCAGGTCGACGGTGACAATATCGCGTTGATGATTTGTATTGCCGCCAATGCCCAGATAGTTGGCGCCAAGGCCGCCGGTCACGATATTGGAATCATAGCCAACAATGCCGCCTTCGATAAGCATACCTGCATATAGCAGTGGCGGTAATTTACCTGCTGCCTCGCCGTCGGCTACGCCATATTCCGTGCGCATGACATTGATGATCTGGCGTTCCTGCAACAGGTTTTTCAGGCCGCCGCGTTCAACGACAGTGAAAAAGCTGCCATTTGCCGCATTGAGCAGCGCCTTGTTGAGAATAGCATGGCCGCCCTGGGTGACGGCGCGTGAATATTCGGCAAAGGTGTTGTTGGGTTTAAGCTGCCCGGTCTGATCCTGAAAATCATACACGGATACGGCGATCGGCATTTTAGCTGGCGGCAGGCTTTCCAGTCTGCGTGTGGACTGGGTAACCTGCGCGATCTTGGGCTGTTCAACTACAGGCGAATCAAATAAAGACTGCTGCGAACAGCCGCTCGTCAGTAGTGCTGCTGTCAGTAGAAGCAGCCTGGCATTGCGGTGCCGTATAGGTGTGGTGCGAGCCATTTACTGAATGGTAGGAAAGCTGAGGTTGATCGGCATGCCATTGCTACCAAGGATAGTCACGCTGGTGGTGGCGCCGTTGCGGTCATAGCTGATGGTCTGGCCATCGCCAAGGCTGAAAACGCCTGAGGCTGGCGAGCCATTGCTTCCGACAATGCTTTGCGAAATCTGTGAAGCGATGCTGGCCTGTACTTGGCGCCTGATGATGTCGGCGTCTGAATTGTTGGCAGAGGAGGCTGCAAGTGCTGCTGCGGCTTCCTTCTTGCTGTTTTCTGCCTGCAACTTGGCATTTTGAGGAGCCAGGATGTTTGCACCCACCACGCTCATTGCATTGGGATTGGTGAGCACCGACATACCTGCAGGGCCTCCCCATGTGATGGGGGCAGCTGAGGCAGCGCTTGATGAAATGGTTGCAAATGTCAGAAGGGTCATAATGGTCGAATATTTCATTGGAAGCTCCACGATAACGGACAAGTATTAAAAAAGCGTAATTCAATCCATGCGCCCCTCCCGCTGGGGGAAAGGCGCATGGACCAAAGCGTTACTGGGTAATCTTAACTGGGTTAGCAGCCGTTCCCAGGTTCGAGCCGGTATAGTTAAATGTCAGGCTCTTACCGCCGGATTGGGTGATGTTAACAAAGTTAGATGCACCGTTTACCGTCTGCTTGAGGATATTTCCGCTGCCGGTCTGGGTGTTGTTCAGGCCGTTGAAACTACCGGTAGCAGATACTTGCATCAGGTTGTTGTTACCGTTGGCTTGTAAAGCTGCGAGCGTATTGTTACTACCATTGATAACAAGATTCTGCGAGTTTCCGGTTACGGTACCGTTACCGCCGTTACCGTAAATTTCCGTCCTGATATTGTTGTTATTACCTGAATTCACCTGCGCAAATACGGTGTTGTTTTCACCGTATATGCCAGCGGTAAAGGTATTGTTGTTACCCATGGCATCAAGTTCCAGGCTGTTGTTGGTGCCATAAACCAGCCTGCCGTTGATTGCAGCAGTCTGAATCTTGTTGTTATCACCGTTCAGGTGCGTAATGAACCGGTTGCCGTTACCCTGGATGACTTTCTCGTTGCGGGTGTGGTCAGAGTTGACGGAGTTGCCCTTGCCATTGAGATCAACGATGGTCATGTTGGCATTACCTTCAACCACTGCGCGGGCTACGTTACTGCTGCCCCTCATGGTTGTATAGCCGCTGTTCGAACTACCTGTGAACTTCGAAGTATCGATGTTTTTGTCACCAGATACCGTTGTAGTATAGTAGTTGCTGCTACCGTGCTGTCTGGCTTCAACAACGTTAGAAGTACCTGCGACAGCGGTCTTTATGGTGTTGTTGTTTCCGCCGCCCTGTACCGAGGAGACAGTATGGCTGTTACCGCTTATGGCTACATCCTGCGAGTTTCCAGAAGTGTTGCCATAAACGTCCGACCAGATATGGTTGCTGTTACCGGAAGTGACGCGTGCGAACACTTTGTTTGCAGTGCCATACACACCAGCAGTGTGGGTATTGTCATTACCCTGGGCATTAAGTTCCACACTGTTAT
>JAGVKI010000315.1 GCA_020050695.1 Alphaproteobacteria bacterium
GGTGGCGGTTATAGCTGACGGTGAGGTTATCGAGGGTAACAGATGTCATGCGGCTGGTATGCCTTTCATGGCCCAGAATGCCAGGCACCAGAGCATAAAAATAACCATGCTTGCCAGGCTCAGGCGTTTAGTGGCGCTCCAGTAAAACATGCGTCATGCCGCCTTGTGTTCGCATTGCTGGCACAGGCCGAGCAGTTCGAGCATTTCGCGTTCGATATGAAATTTCAGCTTATTGCTGAGTTCGCGAATCATGTCGCTTAAGCGGTGGTCGTGAATTTCCGTAACGCTTCCGCAGCCACGGCACACGGCAAACTGCGCGGCGTGGTTATGGTTGTGGTCTTCTTCATCCTCGTCGTGGCAGGCGACAAAGGCGTTCAGGGATTCAATGCGGTGCACCATGCCGCGTTCGGTCAGCGATTCAAGCGCGCGGTATACGGTAGGCGGCGCTTTGATGCCGTGGCGGCGCAGCTTGTCGAGAATCTCATAGGCAGATAAAGGCTTTTCGCTCTTGCTCAGCAGATCGAATACCTTGCGGCTATGCGGGGACAGTTCCGTGGATTTGGTGCGCATATCTTATCCTAGTGTTTTGCCTGGTGTTGGTTGGTCCTGTTTGACTTTATCCGTCCAGTTGGATTCGGTGAGGCCTTCCTTGGCCGCCATGCGGTCTACGTCTTCGCTGGTGATGCCGGCAGCGCCGCCGACTACTTTGGTCAGCGGCAGGAAAATATTCTTGCTGGTATACTGGTCCCATTTGCGCGCGCTTTGCGGTGCAAAGGCGCGGCCTGTAACGACCAGGGCAGCACTGATGGTAGCGCCCGTTGCCTTGGCGGCAGCAAGATGTGCCAGCGGCGCGGTGTTACCCAGGTAGCGCTGGGTAGCCAGGTTGAGGGCGATGGAAGATGCCGTCCACACCACGGCCTGCGGCAGGTGGCGCACTTCATGTTCGTAGATGGCGTTTTCTTTATCTTTAACTGCCTTTGAATCCGGCGCCATATTATTTTCGCTGGCCCATGAACGCGCGGAGAAACGCGCGCCCATACGAAAGGCGCCGCCGAGCACTGGCTCTACCACATTGCGCAGCTTTTCCATGAAGTCGGGCGCATAACGCTGGAAAGCGATAGTGACAGGCACCGCGCCGAAATCACCGACGAATTCACCAATGATCCATTGCTTTAAATGGCTTTTGGGGGCGACAGGGCAGTGAGCATGATCATGGGAGGCGTGATCATGTGCATGGTCATGGGTATGCGTGTCGACAGGCGGCAGCGGGTCAGTACCATGATGCTGGTGGCCGTCATGGTCATGATCGTGACCAACGCTGGTGCAGGTGAAATTACCCGGCTTATGGTGATTGCAGCCGGGGCCGTGAACATGGCCGTGATCATCATGATTGCCGCCGCCTATCTGCGGCAAGCTAATAACATGCTTATGATCACAGTCCGGGCCGTGCACATGACCATCGCTGTGGTCATGGCCGCAACCTATGGAAATGCGCTTGCCTAAATATTCCTGTGTCCAGTTGCCGACATACGGGTCGATGAAATCGGTAAGCGTGCATGCGAGTGCGTGATTGATGGTATAGGCAACGTCTTCGGCGCGCTGCTCACTGGTTTTATGAGCTTCGTAATCCTTTGCGGATTCTTTTGTCGGTTTTGGAGTAACGTTTTTGTCGTTCATTTCGGCGCAAAGAGTTTATGAGTCGGGGTGCTGTTTTATTAATGTTATAACATAACATTTGCAAGCCTTTCTTTGACAGTCATGCAAGAGCAGGCTAATTATTACGCCTACCCACCAGCGAAGGCCATTTCCACATTATGCATCAAATACGGCAATTTCTTAAGGAATGCTGGACACTTGCGCGCCCTTACTGGGTGTCCGAAGAGCGTCACGGCGCGCGTTTGCTGCTTGCGGTGATTATCGGGATGAATCTGGGTGAAGTATACATCAGCGTATTGTTTAATAAGTGGAATAATGATTTTTACAATTCGCTGCAAACGGTGAACAAGGATGCGTTCATCGATGCGCTCATACGTTTTACCTATCTGGCATTTATTTACATCGTGGTGGCTGTGTATAAGGCCTATTTAAACCAGATGCTGCGCCTGAAATGGCGCCGCTGGATGACAAACAAGTGGCTGGCGCGCTGGCTTGACCGCCAGCATTATTACCGCATGGAAGTGCTTGGCTCATCTGCGGACAACCCCGACCAGCGTATCAGCGAAGATGTTGAACAGTTTATCCAGTTGAGCCTGGGGCTGACGCTGGGAATGCTAAGTTCCATTGTAACGCTGATTTCCTTCGTGAGTATTTTGTGGGGGCTTTCCGGTTCACTGGAGATTCCATTATTCGGCTGGAGCATTTCGATTCCCGGTTACATGGTCTGGGTAGCGATCATTTACGCGGCTGTGGGTACATGGCTTACCATGAAAATTGGCCGCCCGCTGATTCGCCTCAATTTTGAGCAGCAGCGCTATGAAGCTGATTTCCGTTTTGGCCTGGTACGCCTGCGCGAAAATAGCGAGAGCATTGCCTTCTACCATGGCGAAGTCCGCGAGCAGGCGGGGCTGATGGAGCGCTTCTCCTCGGTAGTGGATAATTTCTGGAAAATCATCAAACGCCAGAAAACACTGACCTGGTTTACCGCAGGCTATAACCAGATTGCGACCATTTTCCCTATCCTGGTAGCGTCGCCACGTTTTTTTGCAGGACAGATTCAACTCGGCGGGTTGATGCAAATATCCTCAGCGTTTGGCCATGTGCAAAGCGCGCTTTCGTATTTGATTGATGTCTATAACAGCCTGGCAACCTGGAATGCGGTGGTGCAGCGCCTTTGCGGCTTTGATGACAGCATGAAAAAAGCGGACGCTACCTTGCTGCCACGTCCTGAACTGACCATGGAGCGCGGCAGTGATGCGGTTTTAGCCAGTGGGCTCGATATTCGCCTGCCAAACGGCCAAAAGCTGCTTACTGGCATTGACCTGACTATCGCGCCGGGACAGTCGCTGCTTATTACAGGGGCATCGGGTTCTGGCAAAAGTACCTTGCTGCGCTGCCTTGCGGGGCTCTGGCCGTTTATGGACGGAAAGCTGCACCTGCCGGATGAAAAGCGCATGATGTTCATACCGCAAAAGCCCTACCTGCCGTTGGGCACGCTGCGCCAGGCCATGTATTACCCGCAGCCTCCTAAATGGAATGACAGCCGACTTGCGGGTATCATGGAGGCGTGCAAGCTGGAGCATCTGATTGAAAAGCTTGATGAAATTTCTACCTGGTCACAGATACTCTCACTGGGGGAACAGCAGCGTGTGGCATTTGCGCGGGTGTTGCTGGCGCGTCCGGCGTTCATTTTCCTGGATGAGGCGACCTCTGCCCTGGATGAACCGACGGAGACCCGCCTGTATACGCTCATTAAGGGCGAGTTGCCAGGTTCTGCACTTATCAGCGTGGGGCACCGCCCAGCCCTTAAAAACTTCCATGATATTGAAAAATCAGTATAAAATATTGAATGGCGCAGCCAGGCCAGCTTTGCTGGCATGAATAGCCCTTGCGGCATAGCCTGATTCGTGGTAAAATCCCGGTGTGAATTTAGTATTACACTCTTTCCATGACACCAAGCTGTCCCGCTAATCCGGTTACAGCGGCTGCACCAATACCGCAGTTAGGACCTTGCTTTAAGCTGTTTCTTTGACGTGACGTATGGCCGAGAGTTTTCCAGCCATACCTACGTTTGTATGGTGGAGTTACAAAACTTCATACAAGCGCACGGCGCCGTTGCCGTACGCGTAAACGCCATACACTAAAAGGAGACTTCTATGGCTACTGGTATCGTTAAATGGTTTAATACCACCAAAGGTTACGGCTTCATTACCCCTGACCAGGGCGGCAGCGACGTGTTCGTACACATCAGCGCGCTGGAACGTGCAGGCCTTTCCAATCTGAATGAAGGCCAAAAAGTCAGCTACGAACTTGCTACCAACAAAGGCAAGACGTCGGCTGCCAACCTTAAGCTGGTTGCGGCATAACGCCCCAAACCGCCGGGACATGGCGTTCTGGCTATATAGAAATGCAAGCTTAAAGGCAGTGCTTTTAAAATAAAGCACTGCCCTTCGCGCTGCATGTGAGAAAAATATGTCTACATTTGAAGGCTTTGAGCTTCCATCTAAACTGATGGAATCCCTTGAACGCGTAAAGTACACTTCGCCTACACCTATTCAGGCCCAGGCGATTCCTCTTATTATGCAGGGCAGGGACGTCCTTGGTTCTGCAGCTACGGGTACCGGTAAGACCGGCGCCTTTTCGATTCCGATGATTGCACGAATCCTTGCTTCGCCACGCGGCGCAGCACTGGTTCTCACCCCTACACGCGAACTCGCGGCGCAGGTGATGAGCGTAATCAACGACCTGCTGGGCAAGCGCAGCTTTATTCCGACTGCCCTGCTGATTGGTGGTGATTCCATGGTGAAGCAGTGCGCAGCACTGCGCATGCGTCCACGTATTATCGTGGGTACGCCTGGCCGTATCAATGACCATCTGGAACGCGGCAACCTCATCCTGCACGATGTAAACTACCTCGTACTGGATGAAACCGACCGTATGCTTGATATGGGCTTTGGCGTCCAGATCGACCGTATCCTGAAGTTCCTGCCGCCTGCTCGCCAGACGGTCATGTTTTCGGCTACCCTGCCGGATGCGATCATCAAGATGTCTTCGCGTTATCTGAAGCAGCCTGAACGTGTTGCGGTGGATGTGAATTCCAAACCGCACATCAATATCCAGCAGGAAGTAATCAAGCTGGCTAGCGGTGAAAAATACGACGAACTGGTTAATCAGATCAAAACCCGTGAAGGTTCGATCATCGTGTTTGTGAAAACCAAACGTGGTGCAGACCGCATGGCTGACCGCCTCGACAAGCAAGGCCTGAAGGCAGACACCATTCATGGTGACCTGCATCAGCGCAAGCGCGAGAAGGTGATCCAGTCGTTCCGTGATCGTAAATTCCGCGTTCTCGTGGCAACCGATATTGCTGCACGTGGCCTTGATATTCCGCATATCGAGCACGTGATCAATTATGACCTGCCACAATGCCCGGAAGATTACATCCATCGCATTGGCCGTACTGCACGTAATGGTGCAGAAGGTGCTGCAATCTGCTTCGTTGCTCCTGAAGATGCGCTGCTCTGGCGCGATATTCAGAAGCTGCTGAACCCAGGCGAACCGCTTCCGCCGCTGCCTAAACGTTTTACGGGCGCTGGTAATGGTGGCTCCAAAGGTAATGGCAACAATAACCGCCGTCGCCGTACTGGTGGCAGCAATGGCAAGTCGCAAGGCGGTCATCAGGCTTCTGGCCGTGATGGTCATGGCCCAAAGCGTGACGGCCAGCATTCTGATCACTCGTCGTCCGATGGGCAGCGTGGTGACAGTAATAACAACCGTCGCCGTCGTCGTCCTAGCGGTGGTCGCCCGTCTGCGGGTGCCCCACAAGCAGCGATTGCTTAAAACCCTCTAGGTTTTACGGCTTACGCATAAAAAAATACCCCGGTTGAAATTCAGCCGGGGTATTTTTTGTCGCTTAAACCAAGAAAGCGTCTAAAGGGGAACGTGTTACGAAGAAGCGTTATATTGCTTCTCATTCAGCATGATCATGTAATGTTGCATCTCTTGCTTTAAAGCCAGATTTTGCTTTTTGAGGTTGGTGATCAGCGCGAAGTCGGGCATCGGTCTAGCGGACTCCGTGGCTATCTGATTTTTCAATGAAGTGCGTTTTTCAGCAAGCGAAGTCAAGTGTGCTTGGATAGACATATTTTTCCAATCCTTTCCATACGAATGTGCGAAAACTTCTCTCCAGTAAACTGGCAGGAAGGCTTCAAAAAAAACCCGGCAGGGTATCAATGGGCGAAAGCCCGCAGTGTATTGATTTCCTGTATCGGGGGAGCCAGAAATATACTGACTGTTTTTTAATTATAGAAAGAACTTGACTTGCTGTTCAACTAAAATATAAGTCAAGGTTTTTTTATTTTATTATTAAGGGGCTGTGGGTTGACAGCAAGGCCAGCCGGGGTGTCCAGCGCAGGCATTAACCCAAATGCACCACCCTGGGACGCCATATACTGCTAACAGTGGCAAAACAATCAATTTTTAGTCTTTTTCAATCTATTCACTTAACGTTACCTTAAAAAATCACGACTAAGGTAGTGAGATAAAAACAACGCGGTCTGGGTAGTACAATGGCAGTAGATAAAAAGATGCATATTCTGGTGGTCGATGATTACAACACGATGCGTCGCATCGTGCGAAACCTGCTTAAGCAGCTGGGGTTCGATAATGTGGATGAAGCAGCTGACGGCGGCGAAGCCATGCGCAAACTACAGGAAACCCCATTTAACCTGATTATTTCCGACTGGAATATGGAGCCGGTAACTGGCCTTGATCTGCTCAAACAGGTGCGTGCCCATGACAAGCTCAAGCATCTGCCATTTATTATGGTGACGGCGGAGAGCAAGCCTGAGAACGTTATTGCTGCCAAACAGGCGGGTGTTAGCAATTACATCGTCAAGCCATTCAACGCGGAAACGCTCAAAACCAAAATGACCGCTGTCATCGGCGAGTTTTGATCCAGCATAAGGAACATGGCGTAAACGGTATGAATGATATTCAAGTCAAGATCGGCCACAGCTTACTGAAGAACCTGGTCAAGCTGCGGCAGGAAAAGGGTGAGCTTTCCATAGAAGATGTGGGCGGATTGTTTATGGAGATGGCGGCGAATTTTTCGCCTGCCTCTTCTGATGCTGACCAGTTCATGCATCAGGAAATCGCACGCCTGGCAAAATATATTATTGATGCGAAGGCGGAGATATTTGCCATCTCCACCAATGACAAGCACGAGCAGGTCATAACCGATGCATCGCAGCATCTTGATGAAGTGATCAAGGCTACTGAACTGGCAACTACCAAGATTATGGATGCTGCCGATAAGATACAGAGCCTGGCCACCGGCATCGGCGGTGATCGCGGCAAAGAAATCGTGAATGTAACAGGCGAGATTTACGAAGCCTGCAATTTCCAGGACATTACCGGCCAGCGTATTACCCGCGTCATTAAACTTCTGACCGGCATTGAAGAGCGTATCAACAAGCTCAATGAATTATTTGGCGGTACGCATACGCAGCAAAGCGATACCAATATCCAGGAAAAATCAGACAAAGATTTACTCAATGGCCCGCAATTACCGGGGCAGGGCGCAACGCAGGAAGAAATCGACGCGCTGCTTGTAAGCCTTAACCCCAAAAACTAACCTGCGTTCTTTCACTTTTTGCCTTTTTTTTTATATCATCTTACAATAAGTTAGGTGGTCTGGTACGCCCCTTGCCTATAGGATGGTATGGTAAAAAAACGCAGCGCATTGATAAAACACATCTTTTGCCTACTGGCATGTGCCGGGCTGATGTTGCATGTCAATGCGGCAACGGCGACGCCGACTGCGTCTGTTGAGCGCGGAGTGCCCGTTACCAAAGGTAGTATCAGCGGCACGAAGGCGCAGATCCTGTTTGAGTGGTCAACGCTGGGCAATTTTACGGCCTATCAGGACGGCAATAAACTGAGCATTTCATTCGACCGCACGGTGAATCCCGATTTTGGCCCGCTGCTTTCACAGTTATATCCGTACGTGAACAGCGCCAAGCGCAATGCGGATGGCAAAAGCATAGTGCTTAGCCTCGATGAGCCGTACAGCATTCGTACCTTTAAATCCGGTAATTCCAACGGTATTGAACTGCAAGGCATTGATCCTGCCAAGAAGCGCAATCGCGGCAAATCCACTGCGGCCAAAGAGCCTGCTGAAAAACCTAAAACCCCTGTAGCAGACAAGCCCGTAGCTGAAGTGGCAAAAGAAGCAGCCAAGCCTGCCGCACCAGCCGTTCCTGCGCAGGCTGCTATGCAGCCTTCGGCTTCTGCAGAAGCGTTAGCACCGGCGGCAAAGCCTGATGAGATGCCTGCCAAAATACCTGCCAGCGAACCTGTGCCGGCTGAAAAGCCTGCCCCTATTCCTGTGAAAGTGGTTGAGCCTGCCGTGCCTCCATCTGAACCTGTGCCTGAGCCTGTGGCCGCAAAAGCACCCGAAC
>JAGVKI010000080.1 GCA_020050695.1 Alphaproteobacteria bacterium
ACGGTGATGCCATATTCGGCAACGCCGCCAAAGCCTGCCAGCACACGCTCATCCAGCGCCTCATTAAGCGCTGCAATATCTTTAATCGGCTCGAATGCTACGCGGCCACCAGACGCATTGACACCCGATATATGTTCCGGCACAGGCTCGATCTTCAGGCCGTCCACGCCTACTACCGTATGGCCGTCATTCATCAGGTGATGCGCCAGCGTATAGCCCGATGGCCCAAGGCCGCAGACCAGCACGTTATAGCCCGTTGCTGCCCTTGGCACGGGACGCTTGAGATTGAGCGGATTCCAACGCGTAAGCAGGCTGTAGATTTCAAAGCCGTAAGGCAGGCTGAGTACATCTTTGAGCACATGCGTTTCCACAAGCGGAATATTGACAGGCTCCTGCTTCTGGTAAATGCACGACTTCATGCAGTCATTGCAGATGCGATGGCCGGTGCCTGCGCACATCGGGTTATCAACCGTGACCATCGCGAGCGCGCCCACCGGCACGCCTTCGGATTTGAGCATATTCATCTCGGAGATTTTTTCTTCGAGCGGGCAGCCATTGAGTGTTATTTCCAGCGAATTTTTCTTAAATTCCCCGGTCTTTTCGCGCATGCCCTTGGAGCAGGAATCCTTACCCTGGTTATGGCAGAAAATGCAGTAATTCGCCTGATCGAGCGCGCCCGCTAAAGGCCCCGCATCATCGGTCAGCGCAAAACCTTCGCGCTGGCGCAAGTGACTTACAGGAAGGCGCAAGACCTGAATACCATCGCGCTCTTCTGTTTCCACTTCCACCAGATGCTCAGGATCGAGTTTTTTTGGCTGCTTAAATAATATGCCTTTGCCATGGCGCTTGCGCCCATCGTCAGAAAGCAATGCCCACGCAGCATAACGCGCGGCCATTTCAATCAGCGCTTTATTGGCTTCTTCATTTTCCAGCCAGCCCATGACAATGCGGGCAAAGGAAATTTCAAAGGCAAGGCTGCCCTCTTCATCAAACGTGTGCGGAATCGGAAGCAGGCCTAAAATGGCCTCGCCGCTGATGCGCTGCACTTCTTCAGGCTTGAGCGCCTTGGCGGCGCGGCGCTGCACGAACAGGCGCTTGCAGGCATAAAGAGGGGCAAGGTAGTGATGGCGTTCAGCCGTTTTTTGTATCTCCTCAGAAACACCAAACAGCTTGCCGATAAAATCTTCCACATGCGGGGCAAGATCGATCAGCAGCTGCGAATGCTCCTTGTCAGAAAGCGGGCCGCTACCCTCGCGCGCCGTCATGAAGCGGTTAAAGAGCGCAATGTCGGAAGCCTTCAGTTCCTCTACAAATGTGCCATCGAGCTTTACAAGCCCTTCGCGGTGGTAGAGTTCTTCAAATGTGATGCCAAAACCAAATACCGTCATACTATACTCTTAAATACCCGTTCCCGTGTAATCGCGTGTGCCTTCGAATCCTTCTGCCGCAAGGTTTCTTGCAGGTTCTACCAGCTGGTGTTCTACATACTTAACCAGCTGGTCGATGCAAGCCTCAATGCTTTGATGCTCGGTATCAATCACCACGTCTGGGTTTTCCGGTTCCTCGTAAGGTGCGCTAATACCTGTAAATTCTAGGATTTCACCGGCGCGGGCTTTTTTATACAATCCTTTGGTGTCGCGCTGTTCGCAGGCCTCCAGTGATGCCTTGATATAAACCGTGTGGAAAAGTTCCGGCGCCATGGCGCGTGCGCGCCTGCGGTCTTCGCGGTAGGGTGAAATCAGCGAGGTAATCACGATAGTGCCTGACTGTGCAAATAATGCGGCCACTTCCCCTGCCCTGCGGATATTTTCGCTGCGGTCCTTGGGCGAAAAGCCAAGGTCACTACCAAGACCTTTGCGCAAATTATCACCATCTATGGCAAACACATGATAGCCCTTGTTGAACAAGCGCCTTTGCAGTTGCTTGGCGATGGTGGATTTGCCCGACCCCGAAAGGCCCGTAAGCCATAATACGCCGCCAAAATGGCCGTTAGCAACGGCACGCTGTTCCTGGCTTACGCCAAAATCCACATCAAAAATATTTTTGGATTTCACCTGCGTGGCGTGGGCGGCGCGCTGGTCGACAAAGCCCTCGGTGCTAATGATACCGCCGCCTGCCACATCATAATCCTGAATGATCACAAAACGGCCAAGCTTGGGATTGTCATTGAAATCATCCACCGCGATCAGGCCGCGCGTGCGGAAAATCACTTCAGCCACATTGCTGCGCTCCACGCGGTCGCTTTTGACATGCGCCAGCGTATCGGAATCAATCACATGCTCGACGGTTTTAACCTCGGCCATCATCTCGGATGTGCCAATTTTGATTTTATAGCGTTTGCCCTGCTCTAAAGCCTTATGCCCCAGCCAGAACACGCGCGCGCGGAACTGGTTGGTCAGCATCGGCGCTGCTTGAACGTGGCTTGCCACATGCCCGCGCTCTACAAATATCTGATCGGTCAGCGTGATGCCTACCGATTGTCCGGCATGCACAGCATCAGGCTTTGCTCCAGCTGTATTATCATCTGGCCATGCTTCAATGCTGGCCACTTTCACCTGCGTATTCGTCGGCGAAAAAAGCAGCGTATCCCCTGCTTTCAGGCTACCGCTTTCAATACGGCCAACCAGAATGCGGCGCTCATCGAACTTGTAGACATCCTGCACCGGAAAGCGCAGCGGCTGGCTGCTATCAGGAGCGGCAACTGCAAAATTATCCAGCGCCTGGGTAACCGACAAGCCCTTATACCAGGGCATACTGGCCGACTGCGTGGTAATGAGGTCACCCTCGCGCGCCGAGATAGGGATAAAGCAGGTAGGCTCCACCCCAATCGATCCCAGATAATCGCGGTAGTCTTTTTCGATCTGGCGGAAGGCTTCCTCGCTATAGGATACCATGTCCATTTTATTGACCAGCACAGCAATCTGTCGCACGCCCAGCAGGTGCAGCAAATAGCCGTGACGTTTGCTCTGCTCGCGTATGCCTTCATGCGCGTCGATCAGCACGAGGGCGGCATCGGCCTGCGAAGCACCCGTGATCATGTTCTTGAGAAATTCTTTATGCCCCGGCGCATCGATAATCACCACATCGCGCTGCTGAGTGCGCAGCCATATCTGCGTGGTATCAATGGTAATGCCCTGGTCGCGCTCGGTTTGCAGCGCGTCCATCAAAAACGACCATTCAAACGGCATGCCGCGCTTTTTGCAGCTGGCCTGGATAGCATCCATCTTGCCATCTGGCAGCGAGTTGGTGTCATGCAGCAGACGGCCAACCAGCGTTGATTTGCCGTGGTCCACATGCCCTACGATCACGAGTTTTAATTGCTGGCGCACATCTGCATCCGTCTGGGTTTGGGGTTTTATTTTTGCACTCATTGTCTTATCCTACATATAGCCGTCAGCGCGCAGGCGTTCAAAGCTTGATTCATCTTCGTCAGCACCCATAGGCCTGCCGGAGCGTTCCGACACGCGCGTGGTTTTCAGTTCTGCGATAATTTCATCCAGCGTGGCGGCGCTGCTTTCAATCGGCCAGGTAATGCCTTTTTCGCCCAGCGAACGGAAGCGCATTAGCTTTCCGCCAAAATCGCGGCCTTCGAGTTCGTGGTACGGTTTTGCATAATACAGCGGCACGATAGGAATATGTTCGCGCTGGATATACTGCCAGATGTCCAGCTCCGTCCAGTGCAGGAGCGGATGGATACGCACCGACGTGCCGGGCGCAAAATCGGTTTTATACTGGTCCCAGAATTC
>JAGVKI010000187.1 GCA_020050695.1 Alphaproteobacteria bacterium
AGCCGAGCGCCCAGGCTCTTTTTATCGTTGATTGCGGCAACCTGCCGGGTCTGGCGATGGGAGCATTGGCCGATGGGCACAGGGCGCTTCGGATCGATATGGAGCCGCTGCTGGCCACCAAACTGGCCGACATAGCGGCCAGCTATGGGGCAGCCGTCTATGCCACCTGCGCGCAAACACTGGATTTACGCCAGTTTCCCGATGGCCGGGCCGCCTGCGAGCAATGGCTGCTTTGTGATTGAAATTAGAATAAAAACCGTCTATTAACGGGCATTATTTTATCATTTTTCGTGTAATTAGGATCTGCTATGAAAATCACGCCAAAAGTCAAAAAAATCCTCAGCTATTATGAAAGCGACTGCCCGGGCACCAAAGCCAACCTGGCTCGCATACTCATGCAGGGTAAGCTTGGCGGCACCGGACGCATGGTGATCCTCCCTGTCGATCAGGGCTTTGAACACGGCCCGGCGCGCAGCTTTGCCAAAAACCCTGCGGCTTACGATCCGCATTACCACTACCAGCTGGCGATTGACGCGGGCCTCAACGCTTACGCCGCGCCGCTTGGTTTCCTGGAAGCTGGCGCTGATACCTTTGCTGGCCAGATTCCAACCATCCTTAAAGTGAACAGTTCAAACTCTCTGGCTCCGAAGAATGCTTATCCTGACCAGGCGATCACCGGCTCGGTAAGCGACGCATTGCGCCTTGGCTGCTCGGCTATCGGCTTTACCATTTATCCCGGCTCTGACGGCGTGTTCGACCAGATGGAAGAAATCCGCGAGATGGCGGAAGAAGCCAAATCGGTTGGCCTTGCTGTGGTTATCTGGTCGTACCCACGCGGTGCTGACGTAAGCAAAGAAGGCGAAACCGCTGTAGACGTTTGCGCCTATGCGGCGCATATGGCCGCCCTGCTCGGCGCTCACATCATCAAGGTAAAGCCGCCGACAGACGTGCTCGGCAACGCTGAATCCAAGAAGGTCTACGAGTCCGAGAAAGTGGCGATCAAAACCATGGCAGAACGCATTGCCCACGTAAAGCAGGCCTGCTTCAATGGCCGCCGTATCGTGGTGTTCTCGGGCGGTAACGCCAAGGGCGAAAAAGAACTGATGGATGAAATCCGTGGCCTGCGCGATGGCGGCGCCAACGGTTCGATTATTGGCCGCAACACCTTCCAGCGCCCGCGCGACGAAGCGCTCAAGCTGCTCGATTCGATTATCCGCGTTTATAAAGAAAACGAGTAGTGGCCGACCGCGAACAACCGCGCCCACGCGCCCGCCTTTACCTTGTCAGCCCGCCTGAGATTGACCTGCCGCGTTTTGCAGAACAGTTAAAAGCCGCGCTTGGCGGAGGCGATGTCGGAGCGTTCCAGCTACGCCTGAAAAACGCAGATGACAGCGTTATCCTCAAGGCCGCGCAAACACTGATACCCCTCTGCCGCGAGCATAAAACCGCCTTTATCATGAATGACAGTCCCAAGCTGGCCGTCGCCAGCGGCGCAGACGGCGTGCATATAGGCCAGGATGACGGCAGCATCAGCGATACCCGCAAAATCGTTGGAAATGATATGGTTATTGGCGTTTCCTGCCATGATTCGCGCCACCTGGCCATGGAAGCGGGCGAAAAAGGCGCAGATTATGTGGCATTCGGAGCGTTTTTTCCGACCAATAGTAAGAACCCTGAGTCGCTCAAGCGCTGGGGTACGCCGGGAATCGATATTCTTCAGTGGTGGCAGTCATATATGGTCTTGCCCTGTGTAGCTATCGGTGGTATGAAGCCCAGCAATTGCGAAGCATTGGTAAGGGCTGGCGCGGATTTCATAGCGGTCATACAGGCGGTATGGAATAACGAAGACGGCCCCGAAAAAGCAGTGGCCGCTTTTAATAGCGCTATTGACCAAGGTATGAAAATTTAAACGGCAAAGAGACAGATATGAAAATTGACGGTTCAGCAGTACGCATGGGTATGGTGATCGAATGGCAGGACAAACTGTGGTACGTGGTCAAACACGAAATCCGCACCCCAGGCAACCTGCGCTCGTTTAACCAGGTAGAACTCAAAGACCTGCGCACCGGCAACAAAAACAACCCGCGCTTTGCTTCTGACGAAAAGATCGAGCGCGTATCGCTGGATCAGCGCGAATGCAACTTCCTGTTCGCTGACGGCGACGCACTGACCTTCATGGACAATGAAAGCTATGAACAGTTCACCATGAATAAAGAAATGATTGGCGAAGCCTTTCCCTTCCTGCAGGACGGCATGACCGTGGCCGTTGAAACCTATGAAGGCAAACCGCTTTCCGTAAAACTGCCGCAGCGCGTTGTAGTAAAGATCGTAGAAGCCGACCCGGTTGTAAAAGGCCAGACCGCTGCTTCTTCCTACAAGCCTGCTATCCTTGAAAACGGCGTGCGCGTTATGGTGCCTCCGTTTATCCCTGCGGGTGAAACCATCGTGGTCGATACCACCACGCTGGAATATGTTGAACGCGCTAAAGCATCGTAATCAGCGTGGTAGCTTCGCCTTTAATCAATGTAATGAGCGCTGCCGCAATTAAAGCGGGCAAAGGCCTGCTGCGCGATTTTGGCGAACTCGACCAGCTGCACATCTCCAAAAAAGGCACCTCTAACTTCGTAACAGCGGCTGACACGCGTACCGAAAAGCTCCTGCACAGGGAACTGTCCAAGGCGCGGCCAGATTTTGGCTTCCTTATGGAAGAAAGCGGCGAATCCGCTGGCAAGGACACCACCCACCGCTGGATAATCGACCCGCTGGACGGCACAAGCAACTTCATCCACGCTATTCCTTACTTCTGCGTTTCAATCGCGCTGGAAAAAACCGATCATTCCGGCCGCAGCGAAATTATCGCCGGTGTTATCTTTGACCCTATCC
>JAGVKI010000195.1 GCA_020050695.1 Alphaproteobacteria bacterium
ATATGGGCGAAGGCACCATGACCATTACCAAAAGCCGCCCATATGAACTGGTTGATTTCCGTCTTGATTTCAAAGAGCCTTTTGCAGGCACCAGCACGTCTGGCTTTATCATTAAACAGGAAGGCGACCAGAGCATGGTGACCTGGACCATGGACGGCACAAACGACTTTATCGGTAAAGCTATCAGCCTGGTGTATGATTGCGAAGCCATGATCGGCGAGAAATATGAAGAAGGTCTTGCCAGCTTACGCACCGTCGTCGAAGCAAAATAACCTGAAATAACCCAAATGCCATGAAACCAATGGCCGCCGATGATTTGCAGGAGAAACTGGTCAAGACAGCAATTAGAACGCCACCTTACGGTTTTCACCCATATCCGGGGTCTGTCCGGTGAGGCGCGCGACTGTATAGCTGTAGAGCATGGAAAAGGTATTGGAAGCGCTATCCCAATATTCTGCGCTCACGACATCCACGCTAAGGAGGCGAATCGTTGGATCGTCCTTGCCTTTGGGGAACCACATACGAGCAGCCTCAATCCAGAATTCATCAATCAGGCGGCGGTCATTGGTTACCTCTGCCATGCCTTGTACTGAAATATAGGCCTGTTTCGAAGGGTCACTGTAAGCCAGCAATACACGTGGGTTGATTTGTATTTCGGTAATTTTTGGAGCACTCTCAACGGTATAGAACCATAACTTGCCATCAAACCCCTTATTGAGCGCGGCCATCGGGCGCGCATGCAGCATGCCATCCTGCGCGTGGGTTACCAGCTGGGCAATGCGTATGTCCTTGATCATTTCCCATACTTTATTGCGTGCCGCATCGTCGCTAATATCTGCCGTGCCGTCTTTCATATCCGCCTCCATGGTTTAATCCTAAACATGATAGGCCTCCGGTGATAAGGAAGCGATAAGAAGCACACTTCCCAGTTGTAGGGAAGCCGGTAAACGGTATCGCCCTAACTACTGGCCAGCGCTTTTAGCGCCTCACCGGTAACACGCTGAATTGTCCAGCCATTCATGGAAACAGCACCTATGGATTCATACAGTGCGATGGCATCCTTGTTCCAATCCAGCACCGACCATTCCAGTCGCCCGCATCCCTCATCGAGGGTCTTTTCAGCAAAATACTGGAACACCTGTTTGCCAATGCCCTTACGGCGGAAATCAGGCCGCACATAGACGTCCTCGATATAAATTCCCGGCTTGGTAAGAAACGTAGAAAAACTATAAAAATACAGCGTAAATCCGGCGGGCTTTCCTTCCCATTCCAGCATCACGCAACCAGCGCGCGGCGTATCGGTAAACAGCCATTTTTCCAGCAATGAACTATCGGCCACGCACTCATGCGAGAGTTTTTCAAACGCCGCCAGTTCGCGGATATACTCCACAATCAGTGCAGCATCGGGCTTTTGTGCGTCACGTATGGTCAGCATGGTGCTATTCTTTTTTCTTAGCTTTAAACACCGCGTCTGAGAATTGTTGCTGCGTTCCGAGTGTTTCAAATACGGTAAGCGCGGCATCCATTTCCTTGCTTTCCTTAATGGCTGCATAGACTGCAAGCATGGTCACGTAATTGCCAAAAGCCGCATGCTCGGCCATGAACAGCTTTTTAAGGCGCTCGTCGCTATTGAAAAACTCAATCACTGTTTTCTTGATACCTGCATCTTTTGCCGCAAGCGAGGACAAGGCCCAGTGCGCGGTAGAAAGAGTCATGACACGCATAAACTTCTTGGGATCTTCTTTGCATTTATATTTTATGCACAAGGACTGCGGCATTACCGTTTTACGTCCTTGTGGCGTCAGCTTTGCGCCAAATTTGCTATGCATAAACGAGCTGCGCAGCGCATCACTTACCATATCGTCATCGGCGCTCGTGTAATTGCCCAGGATTTTTTTGATGAAGTCCGTATTACCCGATGCAAGATATGCACCAATCAGCAGGTCATTTTCAGCAGGAAGTGATTTAGGCTCAACCTTCCTGACAGTGGGTATATTCCAGGCAGCATAACGGCTGGCGATCTCGTTTAGATTATGAAGTGCCGCGAACTGCCTGGCATCTTCAGCAAGCCCGGCACGAAAGAGAGCCTCAAGGCACAGATGCTGGCTATACGCCGTTTCCACACGTTTGGTGAAACGGTCTTTTTCTTGCGGATAAGCAGCAAAAAATTCTGCAAAAAAGCCAACAATTGGTTGATGATTAGCGGTTTCGCTGCCTGCTGCGCCGGAGGTAAGCGTATTAGTGATAGCTACCAGCTCATCAATACAGTCCATATTATGGGTCTGGTAGAAGGTGCTGTAGCAGGGCTGCTGAGATCTCTCACCTGCCATAACCGGACTAGCGGCCAGCACAAACGCAAGTATCGCAAATAGCTTTTTCATAAGAACCCCTGATTAAGACTTCGGCCAATTAAACAGATGCGAAGTTACAATCAAGCGCTATTACAGTGCTGCTTCCACCATGATTTCCACATCGTAGCCAGCGCCAGCCAGCTTGGCCTCTACAGTAGCGCGTGCAGGCGTTTTACCGGCAACCACCCAGGCGTCCCATGCTTTGTTCATTTCACTGAAGGTGGAAATGTCGGTCAGCCAGATATTGACCTTGAGCATGCGGGTCTTATCGCTGCCTGCCTGCTTAAGCATGGCATCGATCTGCTGAAGCACATCCTTGGTCTGCTCGTATACGGACTTGCCCACCGTGGTATCAGCGACAACGCCGCACAGATATACTTTACCGCCGTGGATTACGGCCTCGCTCATGCGAGCGCCAGCCTCAATACGCTTTATATCACTCATCCGAATTTCCTTACCTGTCCAGCCTCTGGGTTTACAAAGCGCTGGGCCGCGTTAAAACGTGTTACATAATCCGCCAGTTCCGTTGTTTTCTCCGCCTTTTCTGCTGGCGACAGGAAGCTGGTGTCGATTGCATTTTGTGCCAGCTGCACAATATCTTCCTGCTTCAAATCCTGCGCCCGAGCCAGCTGGATATAGTTTGCGTTCATATAACCGTCAAAGAACGCCGGATCATCGCTATGCACCGATGCCTTCAGGTTCTTAGCCAGCATGTCTTTAATGCGGTGCTGCCCAAGATCGGTCATCACCACTTCTTCATCATGGCCGAAGCGCGCGCCCTTTACCTTGTGCGATAGCTTGAGGTTAGACAGCGGGCATACCGTCATACCCTGCCCCTGGCTTGCCACGCGGCTGGTCAGCTGCTCATCGTCGAGCACATGGTTACCATGATCGATACGGTCGATCTTCAGCACGTCGAGCGCCTGTTCTACATAAGCAGCAGGGCCTTCTTCACCGGCATGGGCCAGCAGTTTCTTTTCCGGGTAGTCTTTGCGCAGGGTTTCATACAGGCGCTCAAACAATGCTGGCTCGCGTCCCCATTCTGAACTGTCGAGGCCAAAACCGTCGATCTTGTCCATGTGCGGCTTTGCCTGCTCCAGTACTTTAAAACCATCTTCCTCGCTCATATGGCGCAGGAACGACATAATCAGCTTGGAGGTAACCTTACGCTTTTCCGTGCGGCCATCTACCTGCACTTCCAGGCCTTCTGTTTTTGCTTCATCAAGCGCGCGGGTAATACCGTTGATCGCCGTCTCGAATGATACGGTAGGGTAAGGGTTGCCGTCCTTATCTTTGCCGCGATCCATCGTATGACCCTGCGGATCGAAAAAGATTTCCGTATGGGTTACATTTTCAGAGGCCACCTGCTTCAGGTATGCCTTGGTCAGATCGTAGAAATCTTCTTCTGTACACAGTACGTTCATGCCCTGATAATAGAGATCAAGAAACTCCTGCAGGTTCTCATAGGCGGAACCACGCTTGTAAGCAGCTTTAAGTTCTTCAATATCTTTATAAGGCAGTTCAATGCCATTGCGCTGCGCCAGTTGCATCAGCATTTCAGGCTCCATTGTGCCTTCGATATGCAAATGCAGTTCAATCTTTGGCATGCCTTCGATGAATTTTTGTAATTTAGCGTCCATGATATTCCCCCTGATTTTTAAGACAGGCAAAAATATAACATTTGTTAACGAAGTCAATGAAAGACTCAGCTATAGAAAATTGATACGAATTAGGCTATTACTGATCCATATCATTGAATATAGGAGATTTTATGACCGCCAGCGCTATGCCTAAAAAAGACCCGAGTATCGTCAATATGGCGATCCAGCCTTATTTATTTTTTGGTGGCCGCTGCGAAGAGGCGCTGGAATTTTACCGCACGCAGATGGATGCCAAAATCGATGTAGTTATGAAATTCAGCCAAAGCCCTACCCCAATGCCCCCTGGCATGATCCCGGAGGGTTGGGAAAACAAGGTGATGTTTGCAAGTTTCCGCATTCGCGGCACTACCCTCATGGCCTCTGACGGCATGGGTAAAGGCGAAGGCTTTAAAGGCTTTTCACTCTCGCTTTCAGTGCGCACGGAAGACGATGCAAAACAGGTATCCCAGATACTATCCGCAGGTGGTTCCGTACAAATGCCACTCACCAAAACCTTCTACTCCCCATGCTTTGGCATGGTAACCGACCAGTTCGGCGTATCATGGATGGTGTTTGTGCCCGCAGAGTTTGCGTAACATGATCACCACTACTGAAAAAGACCCCGTCATTCAGCAAATGCTTTTAGCCGCAAAGGCGGGAGCCGCTCAAGCTATTGGTATTCGTAAAGAAGCTAAACTAAACCCTGTATTGAAAAAGGATAATACCTGGGTCACAGACGCAGACCATGGCGCACAGGCAACCATTCACGCGATACTAAAAAATGCTCCGGTTGCTGATGTACAATTCATTGGCGAAGAAGCCCCTGATGACATTATGGAAACCTGGCTTAAAAGCAATAAAGCTGGCAAAGCCTGGGTTATCGACCCCATTGACGGCACTTTTGCTTTTAAACGCGATAATGGCGAACCCTGGAGCGTATCCATAGCCCTGCAGGATAATGGCACAACAACACACGCGGTTATGTATGAAGCATCAGGCGATGACCGCGACCCAGAACATTTAAAGGGTAAGTTCTATATAGCCATAAAGGGGCAAGGCGTAAAAACCACAGGATGTGAAGGCGGTAAATTTGCGTTTGAGCCTATCAAGGCTCCCCAAGCACCTAATAAGAACGTATGCGTAGGACTTTTTAATAATGATAATATAGATGGCAAAGCACACAAAGGGGCTTCGCATCAGGCCGTAATAGATCACTTTACCAATAAAGATTTCGGGATAAACCACACATACTGCGCTACTATAGGAATGCTCGCCACCCTCGACGGGCGTATGGCTGGCTATGTGCATGGACAACATTTTCCATGGGATTCGGCAGCGGCAACTCTTATCATGGAAGAGGCAGGCTGCAAGGTTGCGGAAGTACCTTGTACAGATAATCCCAAGCAATCCATCGTTATAAGTTCGCCGTCACAGGCACTATTCAGTGATCTGGGAAATGCGCTAAAACTGCACAATATTACCGATAAGTTAAGCGGTAATCGTATCGGCAACAGGCTCTGATTATTTCGCCAGAATACTCCGCGCCACGGCCTCGGCGATTTTGATGCCGTCTACACCCGCCGATAAAATACCGCCCGCATAGCCCGCGCCCTCACCTGCCGGAAACAAGCCCTTGGTGTTAAGACTTTGGAAGGTTTCATCATCACGTTTAATGCGAATGGGTGATGAGGTGCGTGTTTCTACGCCTGTCAGCACCGCATCTGCCATATCGTAGCCCTTGATCTGCCGCGCCATGGCAGGCAGTGCCTCACGGATAGCGGTAATGGTATAATC
>JAGVKI010000120.1 GCA_020050695.1 Alphaproteobacteria bacterium
CCAGATATTTATCCGGCGCGAAAATAATTTTCTGGTCCTGCGGCAACTGGTTGATGATGGCCTCAGCGTTGCTGGAGGTCACGATAATGTCTGACATGGCCTTGATAGCCGCAGAGCAGTTGATATAGGTCACCACAATATGATCGGGATGCTGGGCACGGAATTTGCCAAATGCCTCAGGCGGGCAGGAATCTTCAAGCGAACAGCCCGCCTTCATATCTGGTATAAGCACCTGCTTGGTGGGGTTTAAAATCAGCGCGCCTTCCGCCATGAAGCGTACGCCGCAAAACACGATCACATCTGCGTCGGTCTTGGATGCCTTGCGCGCAAGTTCCAGTGAATCGCCAACGTAATCGGCGATTTCCTGTATCTCATCATCGACATAATAATGCGCAAGAACGACAGCATTGAGTTCTTTGCGCAGGCGATGAATTTCCGACTCATAATCAATGCGTCCGGATCCCGCTTGCGGGATGTTGGGTGTATTAACTTCAGTAGGTTGCATAGTCCGGTAAATTATAATATCGCCTGGAAAGAGCCATCATAGGCGTTAAATAGTTAAGCTGTCACGCAAAATCAATGGATCTGGCAGGGGTAAAAAACATAACCATTTGAAATTAAATGGTTTCAGATGCGAAAGGGCGTTCCAGCAATTCTTCAATTACCTGGTCTACCGGGGCGTTTTCATAGAGAATGCGGTATACGCCCTCGCAAATCGGCATCGAAACATCCAGCTTACGCGCCAGCTTGTTAATCGATTCTGCGGCGATCACACCTTCGGTTGCGGTGCGGCCACGCATGGCCATCAGATCATCTTTGAGTTTGCCCTGACCGATAGACATACCAAACGACATATTGCGCGATTTAGGGCTGCCAGCGGTCAGGATGAGATCACCAAGACCGGATAATCCCATCAGCGTTTCATACCGCCCGCCCTTGGCCTGCGCCAGCCTTGCCATTTCTGCAAAGCCTCGCGTTACCAGTGCAGCGCGGGCATTCTCGCCCAGGTTCTTGCCGATTGCGATACCGCAGGCAATGGCAATGACGTTTTTCACGGCACCGCCAATCTGCGTGCCGATAATATCCGTGGTCATGTACGGGCGGAAAAGCTTGCCGCCGATAGCATAGGTAATCATGTCCCACAGCGCTTTGTTGGAGCAGGCAATGGTGGTAGCGCAAGGCTGGCCACGCGCCGCTTCGTCAGCAAAGTTAGGGCCGGAGATAACGCCAATCGGGTTATGGGGCAAAATGGCAGAGGCCACTTCGCTCATCAGCATAAGGCTGCCACGCTCAACCCCCTTGCTGGCAATAATCACCGGCACATCGGTTGACAGCAAATCAGACATTACAATACATACCGAGCGCAACACATGCGACGGTACGGCTACAATAATGACATCACTACGGCAGGCATCGGGCAATTTGTCAGTAACGACAATGGCAGGGTCAATGAATACGCCCGGCAGATACACCTCATTGGTACGCCGTTCATTGATAGACTGAATAACATTGGTGTTGCGGGTCGCAAGCGTGGAGTGGCTCCCTGCACGATTGGCAATCACGCTGAGCGCCGTTCCCCAGGAACCGCCGCCGAGCACACCCACACGATAATGATTATTAGACATGCGCTATTAAATGACTAGTTGCCTGAGTTTTCCTGCGGGATGCCCAGCGGCATCCTGCCTTCATTGAATACGCAGACAATATCCTTACCATGGCGCAGTGTAAAGCGCTGGGACACGCGTTCAATCACAATATAGTCACCACGCGTGCGGTAGTTGATAAGCGCTTCTTCGCCACGTTCATCCACCAGGAAGAAGGCTGGAACGTCAGCATTCATGTTTTTAAACTGGAAATAGGTGAACTGGCCGTCGTCGAAAATACGAAGCGGTGCAATCAGGTCGGTACCGGAAATCGTATAGTTGAAATTGTATTTACCTGGGTTCTCATCAAGTTCAGGAATCGGCACGGAATCGAGGTAGCTGCTCACCACATCGGAACTACCCGCGGAATCAGGGTACATAAAGCGCATGATAAAGGTCATGTCTTTATCGTCGATGTCGTCAGTTTCGCGGGCATGCAGTTCAAACAGGTACAGGCGCTTATTGGTGATAAGCGTCATGTTGGTGGTTGCGTCCTGCTCTATAGGCTTGAGGAACAGGCGATTGCCCGATGGGTTCAGCATCCACGAGGTGGAATCACCCATGGAGATGGTTTTGATTTCCTCGCCGTCGCCAAATTCAATGGAAGACTGGTAACGGTAATGGCCGGTGAATTTATAGACTTCGTCCGGCTGATACATGACGGTACGCACGCGATGATCGATGAGAATAGGCTTAGCCTCGCGTGTAGCGTAGGCAGGCTGGGCACCGCCAAGTGCGGCGGCAGACATCATCAGTAAGGCAATTACGCGTGTGGTTTTCATTGTATATCCTGAAGCCGCTTGGTTCGATATTTGGTCACAACAAAGCTGATCGGTTTTACCTTCTCCTCACTCTGATCTAACTCAACACCGCTGTAACTGAAAGCAATATCTGCTTGCCAGCGTGATTTTTTAATTTCGTTGCGGTTTTCTATCGTCACATCGAAATAGACTTCCATGCCGTAATCCTGGTCTACAAGACGCTTAGTGGCAAGAATGGTGACGTGGCGCTTAGAATGGCGCTGGTATACGACAATCGGGCTTTCGGGATTGCCCGGATTTATAAAGGCCTGCAATTCGGCAACCACTTCGGGCGCGCTCTGTTGTTTGACGCCGTTGACGTTGCGGTCGAATGTTTCGATGTCATAGGACTCACGCATATTCACATAATTCTTCACGAGGAAGCGCAGCAAGGCTTCACTGGGGTTCTCACCCTTATGCATGGTGAGTGATTTCATGCGCGGCAGATCATCGACAATGTTATTGGTATTGAAAATAAACGGCACCGAACGTTCCAGCGGATATAGCTGCTGCGCCGCATATACAGCTACGCACAGAATCATAATCGCAACGGTGGTGATACAGATATACATGTAGCGATCCGACATCGGATCATTAATGGTAATATCGTACATGCCGCGTGCTTCACGGAAATACTCACCGGTGCGTACTTTTTCCGCTATCTCTAAATATTCTTCCGGTGGGAGTGCTTCGGGATTATCCATTGAATCAGTTCATTGGTGCGTTAAAGAGTGGCAATAACAGTGTAGCCCAAACAGCAGAGGTTTTTGTTATATCATCCGGCAGCTTACAATAAAACACTGAAATATACCATTTTATTTATTATCCCGCAGGGGCTTTTGTTACTTGACAGGCAGGGGGCGCAGGCAGTTAAATCGCGCCCATCCTAGCTACCGTAGCCCCTTATACCATGGAAAAGTTAACAGAAGTTTTAGCCCAGAAATTATCCATGGGCGGTTATGCCGCTTATGTCTGGCCATCGTTTGCCGTGGCTGCCATTGTGCTGATCGCCATGGTTATCGCCAGCCTGCGCTCACTGCGCAAGGCACAGCACACGCTTAGCGAACTGCAGAACCTGCCCCGTAATGAAACCTAAACACCAACGCCTGCTGTTTATTAGTGTCAGCCTGTTGTTTTTATGCATCTCGGCAGTGCTGATCCTGCGCGCCTTTAAGGACAATATCGTTTTCTTCTACAGCCCGTCTGAACTGGCGGAGCAATCGCTCCCGGCCTCCCAGCGCCTGCGTATTGGCGGATTGGTGGAGACGGGCAGCATCAAGCGCGAACAAGAAGACCGTATCCGCTTTATCGTAACCGACGGCGCCAAGAGCATTGAGGTGACGTATAAAGGACTATTGCCTAACCTGTTTCGCGAAGGCCAGGGCGTGGTAGCGGAAGGTTATCTTACCGATGCCCGTCATTTTGATGCCAAGACCATTCTTGCCAAGCACGATGAAAGCTATATGCCGCGCGAAGTGGTCGATGCCTTAAAACGCAGTGGGCGCTGGCAAGAAGGCAAGACACCGGTACAGAAATGACGGCGGAAATTGGACTGTTCCTATTGGTGCTGGCGCTGTGCACTGCGCTTTTGCAAGCCGCCTATCTATTGCCGGTGCGCCAGATAAAACCATTGCTGGCCCCCTGTCTCGCCCCAGCGGCGTGGTTACAGGCATTGTGCATTACGCTGGCGCTGGCTACGCTTATCACACTACGCCTGCAATCGGATTTTACCGTTGCCAATGTCGTTGCCCATTCCAACCGCACACTGCCTACACTATACAAAATAGCAGGTGCATGGGGTAACCATGAAGGTTCCATGCTGCTTTGGGCATGGGTACTTGCCATGTTTGGGGCAATCCTTGCCATGAAGCACCGGCTGACAGACCGCACACTGGCGATGACCACATGCGCTGTACAGGCCGTTATCAGCGCAGGTGCATTGCTGTTTATCCTGTTTACATCGAGCCCGTTTGCCCGCGTATTTCCGCCTACAAGCGACGGCGAAGCGCTCAACCCG
>JAGVKI010000058.1 GCA_020050695.1 Alphaproteobacteria bacterium
AATGATGACAGCCATGTGCTGAACCTTATCAACAACCCCGACACGCCAAATGGCCAGCCCCTTAGCCTACCACTGGCCAATGTATTGCTGGTTGACGACAATCGCGACGATATTGAAATGACCAAGTTCCGCCTGATTGAACGCTCCAACCTGCGCTGTAACCTGCAAATTGCCCGCGACGGCGAGGCGGCGCTCGAAGCACTGCGTGCCGGATATCAGGATAAAGCCCCCATAGACCTGATGCTGCTGGACATTAACATGCCCGAGATGGATGGCTTTGAACTGTTGGAACGGATACAAAAGGACGAAAAACTCAAACACACACACGTCATTATGTGCACCGGATCGATATATGATAAGGATATGAAACGTGCTCATAATCTGGGCGCGATAGGCTATATCACCAAGCCTATCGAGTTCTCAAAACTCAAATCCATTATTGAGCAAAGCCCAACCTTACAGCTAATCTCACAGGACGATAATTTTGTCCTTCTGCGCGCTGCCTAAGTTCGCATATCTCAAACTGATTATAGCATTTGGGCGCCGTATGTTATATATCTGGTCACCATTACACCTGCTTTGGAGAGTATTATGAAAAATAGGATCATGACTTTATGCCTTAGCGGCATCGCCCTTATCGCCAGCTACGCAAGTGCACAGGCCGAGGGAACATTACAAGACAGCCTCAAGAGCAATGCTGAACTAAGCAGTTTTTACAGCGCGCTCAGCGAAACAGGTGTACTGGCGGAACTGAATGAAACACTCGATTACATGGTATTTGCGCCTATCAACTCGCAGTTTGATGCTGCTATAAAAGACCGTGCCCGCTGCCTTGCTTTAGCAGAATGCAAACAGGCTCTGACCAATATCCTGCGTAACCATATCGTTGGCAAAGTAGTGTCGCTTAAGGACACCATGCAATACAAGGCCGGGATTTTCGGTATCAACGGCCATTTCATCCCGCTCACTTATGTTGGGGCTGGCCGCTACACCATAGAAGGGCAGAATGTACTCGACATCCACAAGCTGGATAATGGCAGTGTGCTTTATATCATCGATGGGCTGGTTGCTACCAAGTATGAACTGTCGCTCATCACAGCCTATCAGCAGGCAGGTGTTGAAACCGATAGCCAGCAGTCCAGCACCACCCAGAAAACCACGATCCCTGATCCTGCATGTGGTGCAGAAGGCTGCCCGGATAAAAAAACCACCATCACCACCATTAAAAAAACGGTGACTGAGGTAACCCCATAAAAATAACAATCTGATTTATATAAACATTAAAATACCCCATCCTTAATGGCATGGGGTATTTTTTAACTTTTGTCACATTTTCTTAATGCTAATAGGCTATAGTAACCTCATCATATACAGGGGAAATCCATGGCCAATACTCCTAAAAAAGATGATGACGATGAAGTCAGTTTTGATCTGGGCGAGGGCGTAGAGTTCTCAGACCCTAAGTCATCCGATACGGGTGAATTTGTGGTAGAGGCCATGCGCAACATGGTTAAAACCGAAACCGGCGCCGCCGCAACCACCGTGTTTGCCGATATTGAACGCAAAGAGCGCTACGATCAGGTAACAGGCATGATGGCACTCATTCCCAATGAGGATGCATATGCCGCTAATACCATTACCATTGCAGAAAATGAAGACCCGGGCGCCTTGCTTAAGCGGGTTATGACCTATGTGGATGCCACCTACGGCACGCGTGAGGATGGCTCAACCATTACCTCTTCCATTCTCAGCGAGGGTAAACTCTACACTGCCAATATGGGTGATTCACCTGTGCTTGTAGTGACCATAGACCCTACGGCAGATCCTGACTCTGATAATGCAGTGACCGTAAAGCAGGTGACCCGTGACCATGTGGCATCCAATGAAGAAGAACGCCAGAAATTACCTGATCCCAGCCTGGCCGGACAGGATAAGTATGGCCGCTGGTATGTGTATAACGAGGATAAAACCATGGGAACCATGGTAACGCGTACACTCGGTAACCGTGGGCAGAAACTCCTTCATGAACCTGAAGTCAATGAGGTCGATCTATCCGCCGATGTAAAAGCAGGTAAGCAGGTATTGGTCATTACCGGCAGCGACGGCATCATGGAAAAGACATCGGTGGGAGGCATCCAAAACCTGCTGAAGCTTTCCAACAAGCTGGCACGTGCCGAAAGTCAGCGCGGCATGCATGCTGACGAAATCGCCTTTATTCTATCCTCCTACCGATATGAGGAATTCAGCATTGATGGTATCGAGCATTGCAAGCGCAACGATGATACTACACTGGTCGTGCAGCCCGTTACGCCTGATATGCTTGAGCCCAAGATAGTTGGCGGCAAAAAGGAAGTGAGGCTTACCACGCTGGCAGACGGGCATGGGTTTAAATTTGAAAAAACCCCAGATGGCGGCATGACGTTTGATGAAAATTTTGAAGCTATCCCAAAATATAAAAAACCATTATCGCAGATGGCCGTTAACAGCATGCAGAAATATGTAGCGTCACCCAACCTGATGCAGGATTCCAAAATCCTCAGGCAATAAGTGAACCCCTAGCCGTTTTATCCATAGTATGATAGAAGCGATCCATGCAAACCGCTGCGGTGATAAAAAAGCCTGTTTTTTACTGGAAACCAAGCTGGCTAAGCCATCATGTTTTTCATAATTTTGGCGACGAACTATTTCCATTGATTGCCTCACGACTTTATGGCAAGCCCCTGAAAACCACATCTTCCCTGATTCCATCTCCTAAATTGCTGGCAGGCGGTTCTGTTATTTGCGGTTTTGCCCGTGATGGCGATACGGTATGGGGAGCAGGCATGCGCGTGTCCAATATTTTTACCGCGCACCAGCTGGATGTCCGCGCCGTGCGCGGCCCCATAACCCGCCAGCTGCTTATGCATAAATATGGCATTGCATGCCCTGAGATTTACGGAGATCCGGCGCTATTGCTGCCCGATCTTTTCCCTGAATGGAAACCCAACCCCGTTCCGGGAAGAATCGGTCTTATACCGCATATGAGAACACGCAAACAATATAAGAACCTGCCACGCCATATCCATCTCATCACACCTACGCGCTCCCCTTATAAAGTGATACCCGAGATCATGCGCTGCGAAATGATCATATCAGGATCACTGCATGGCATTATTGTGGCCGAAGCATTTGGCATTCCTGCACGCTGGCTTGCCGAAGATAATGGGGAACCCTACCTCAAATACGAAGACTATTATGAAAGCACCGGACGCGCTGCTGATCCTGCCATAAACTTAGTGCGCGCAGAAAATCTCGGGGGGCAGGAAGCACCCGACACACTCATCGATAAAGCGGCACTTATAGCCTCTTTTCCTCATGATATTTGCCTGCCAGCACGTTAAATCGCATTTCCTTACGAGCAATTATTAATAAATTAACCATATGATTTTTATTATTAATTGCAAGCAGCCCACGCATCAATGTGCCATTATGCTACAGCCAAGCGGTTGCATACCTTCATTTTCTTGACTTTTTACGCCGTCCTACGCATTCTACTTGCAGTTTTTGGTACTTTTTCTTGCATGCCTACCATGTTGCTTAAGACAATCGCTGCTATTACAGGTTGCGATTATTGCCTTGAAGTTTCCCGTATTGCGCCTGAGAAGAACCAGTAACAAAAACTGGTTTTAGAAACTGAGTCCCTTAAACAAGGACAGAAACTACTTACTGCTAATAGAGAGGAAACAATCATGGCAAACGGCATTGTAAAATGGTTCAACCGCACCAAGGGCTACGGCTTCATTCAACCAGATGATGGTGGAAGCGACGTGTTCGTGCATATCAGTGCACTTGAGCAGGCAGGCCTTACCAACCTGAATGAAGGCCAGCGTATCGGTTATGAACTGGCTACCAACAAGGGTAAAACCTCTGCTGCTAACCTGAAGCTTATGAGCGAAGCAGCATAAACAAATACCATTGATTTAAAAGCGCGCCAGGTTCACACCGGCGCGCTTTTTTATTGCCTTGATTATACCGGTTTGCGGGCCGAAGTGTTGGTATGCAGGTATTCCACCATGCGGCGCGCCACCTCCTGTACGCCCATGACCGCCATATCGACATTCTGGCTGTTGAAATACTCGAGTTCCTCATCGTTGTGGGCACGCACCAGGATTTTAATATCCGCACGCAGCATACGTGCAGCCTCTACAATACGGCGTGCTTCAAAGGGATTAGGAACCGCCACAATAATGGCGGTGGCTTTATCGATAGCCGCTTCCTGCAATGTTTCTGGATGTGTTGCATCACCCGCGATGGCATGCACACCTTTTTCACGCAGCACTTCAATACGTTCACGGTTGAGGTCAACCACCACAAGATCCATATGCGCCGATTCCACATTCACCTGGATATGCTTGCCCACACGTCCATAGCCTACCAGTATCACCAGATCCTTTAGCTGCTCGCGCTCTTCTTCCTTTAAGTGGCCTAAATTATCATCGGTCACATTAAGCCAGCGCGCCAGCCACGGGTAATGCGCGCCCATATTGTAAATACCGCGCACCAGATGGAAGGCCAGCGGGTTCAGTGTAATGGAAACGAGGGCACCGGCCAGGATAAGGCTGTAAGCATCCTCAGACAGCAAATTATACTGCATGCCGAGAGTGCCAAGAATAAAGGAGAACTCACCAATTTGCGCAAGGCTGGCAGACACCATGAGTGCCGTGCGTGCCGGGTAGCGAAAGGCCAGCACAATCAGGAATGAGGCGATGGATTTACCCACCAGGATAATCATCACCACAATTAATACTTTGATGGGCTGCTCAATCAGAATCGAGGGATTAAGCAGCATGCCTACGGATACGAAAAACAGCACTGCGAATGCATCCTGCAACGGCAGGGCTTTTTCTGCCACCTCATTGCTCAGGGCGGATTCCTTGATCATCATACCCGCAAAGAAAGCACCAAGCGCAAAGGAAATATCAAACAGATAGGCAACACCAAAGGCAACGCTTACCGCCACCGTAAATACTGCCAGTGTAAAAAGTTCACGCGAGCGTGTGCGCGCAACCATATGCAGCAGCCAGGGCAATGCATGCTTGCCGCCTACCAGCATGAAAACCAGGAACAGGCATATCTTGCCGATGGCAATACTAAGCGGCACCAGCCATGTATATATATTGGTTTCCTCACCGGGCGCAGCCTCCTGTACGAATACAGGCAACAACACCAGAGCCAGCACCATGACCAGATCTTCCACGATCAGCCAGCCCACCGCGATATGTCCGTTAAATGAATGAAGGGCATTGTTTTCTTCAAGCGCCCGAAGCAGCACCACGGTACTGGCAACCGATAATGCCAGCCCGAACACCATGCCGCTTTGCAGCGACCATCCCCAGCTATGGGCGACCCATGCCCCAAGGCCTGTTGCAACCACAATTTGGCCAATGGCGCCGGGTATCGCAATCGACTTTACATCCAGCAGATCTTTTAAAGAGAAATGCAGCCCAACCCCGAACATCAGCAATACAATGCCGATTTCAGATAATTCGCGGGCAATACCAGCGTTTGCTACAAACCCCGGCGTAAATGGACCGATCAATACGCCAGCCAGCAAATAGCCCACAATAGGCGACAGTCGCATGCGTGATGCAACAAGCCCTCCGATAAAGGCCGCTGTAAGGCCAATTACCAATGTGGATATAAGCGGTGTGCCGTGCAGTTGTGTCATTACGTCATTTTCTCCAAAAAATAACTCTTGGGGAGTGTAATGCCAAAACGGCCTTTATTACCAGTACGTATGTCAGTGGTAATTTAATTTCCCACAGCAGAAAGCAAGGTGATTGCATCAATCACATGATGTGATGCCTCGGACATAAGCAGCACGTCCTTATCCACGGTAACGTATTGATAGCCAACCGGCACAGGCTGTAACCTGCCGAGCAATACCGCCGGTACAGGTTCCCAGATTACAGACGGGGGTAATGGCTGGCCAATAATATAGCGCTTCTTCGCCTGTCCCGGAGGCAGGCAGCCATTATGCTTCTTCGCAAGACCCGGAGGGCAGTTGCTATAATAGGTGTTAGCAATATACTGCCTTATCACCGTGCGGTCAGAGCCGCCAATATTTACCACCACATTTACATCATCACCGCCTTTATGCTTGCCACCTTTGTGACCATGTGACGCATGAACTTCGCCTTTATTCTTACCCTTGCCTTTACCGTTGCCATTGCCGCCTTTATCTGCCCATGCATGTGGTGAATGCAGCAGTGCCGCTACGGTAAGACTAAGTATAATAACCGAAAGTTTTTTCATAATGAGATCCCTGTCCTGATATAAATGCAATTAACTGGACTGATCATAACAACTAGGAAGCGATATAATAAGGATATTCAGCTGGGTTACAGAAAATAAATTTCAGCTTCCGCATTGAATTTTTATGCGCATAAAAAAAGCCCACCGAAGTGGGCTTTTTTAGATAATGGCGGAGCGGAGAGGATTCGAACCTCCGATACGGTGTTACCCGTATAACGGTTTAGCAAACCGCCGCCTTCGGCCACTCGGCCACCGCTCCATAATACATGCCAGCTTTTATGCAGGCATTTGAAATGAGGCGGCATTTAAGCATCTCTGCCAGCAGAATGCAATCACTTCTCCGCTGCAATGCTAAAAATGCCAATATTGACTGTATATCATAGGGATATTGGCCCAGGAAGATGGATAAGCTAGCGTACCAGTGACTGGAAAGCTGCCGCATTCTCGTAATCGCTGAGTACCGTGGCACAACGGCGAATCTCAGCGGTCATGACACTGTAGGTCGCGGCATTTTTGCTGTCGAGTTTGCTGATGTCCATGAGCGCCAGCTGTACAATGGATATAAAATTACTGATTCCAATCGCACCTGCAACCGCCAGTGCCACCGGCTCATCACTGCGGATATAATCTTTCTGGCTATCGGCGCCAACGCCTTCACCTGCGGCAAGGCGTTCTAATGTCTTGCGCCATGTAGCAAGCTTCCGTGTGGTTTCCTTGATAAAATCACAGCTGCTGTCCATAAGCGCCACGCGCGCATCCGAGGGGCGCAGTTTACCCATTAGCATGCCGTTTTTGCGCAGTTTATCGAAGGATGCTTTGGTTTCCGTTAGTGAGGAAAGTGCGTTAAGTACACGCTCTGCCACCTGCAGGGCAGGCTGCGCATCCTCCAGCACTGCTTTAGCACGTGCCGACACTTTCATTGGCTGGTAGCGCGCCTGCAGCAGACCGAAATCCTCGATCTTCATATGTGCAAGCCCATGCTGGCTACCCGTCTGTGTATCTTGTAACATAATGATTATTTCCGGAAAATACGGCTGCATGTATGAATCAGCTGACTATACGCAAACATGACTAAAAAATGTTTAACCTTTGTTTTGTGCATTGCGCATTGGCAATAAGCTGACTAGTAATAGTGACTTAACATGCCCCAATATAATACGCCTTCCACCCAGTATACGAGCGTTATGACCCTGCACTCAGCCGATCAAACCACTGAAAAAGAAACAAAACCCTGGGATGAAACCATCAAGACGCTTATTTTTGCGCTGGTGCTGGCCCTGGTTTTCCGTAGTTTTGCGTATGAGCCGTTCCATATTCCTTCCGGTTCGATGAAAGACACGCTGCTAATCGGCGATTACCTCTTTGTATCGAAATACAGCTATGGCTACAGCCGTTATTCATTCCCGTTTGGCCTGCCTATATTTGAAGGGCGCGCCTTGGAACTTAACACGCCGCAGCGCGGCGATGTGGTTGTATTCCGTCAGCCTGCCAACCCGCGCATTGATTTTATCAAACGCCTGGTAGGCCTTCCCGGCGACCGCATTCAGGTAAAAGAGGGCGTACTTTATATCAATGACAAGCCCCTCAAGCGCGAAGCCGCCACACCTTATCTGGAAGACGATAACAAGCAGGTGCTCAAATCCATTCCCGCCTTCACCGAAACATTGCCAGAAGGCAAAGTCATCCGCGTACTCGATGAACGTCCCGACGGGCAGGTGGATAACACGGGTGTATATGTGGTTCCGCCAAAGCATTATTTCATGATGGGTGATAACCGCGATAATTCACGCGACAGCCGCTATCTCGACGAAGTCGGTTATGTGCCGGAAGAAAACCTGGTAGGGCGCGCTGAACTGATTTTCTTTTCAACGGACGGCACTTCAGAACTTAAAAACCCGATCAGCTGGTTTACTTCGATGCGCATAAATCGATTTTTTAAGAGCATTAATTAGTAATGTCATCCCTTGAGCAGCGCATTGGTTACCAGTTCAAGGATGCAGGGCTGCTTAAGCTCGCGCTTACCCACCCAAGTGTGCATAACCAGCGCAGCAACCAGCGCCTTGAGTTTTTAGGCGACTCAATACTGGGCGCGGTGGTGGCTAAAATCATCTATGATATGTTCCCCAAGGAGCAGGAAGGCGAACTGGCCAGGCGCCAGGCTGCACTGGTATGCGGCGATACGCTGACCAAGGTGGCACGCGAACTCAATATTGGTGAAGCGCTTGATTTTGGCCTGAGCGAAGTACAGGCAGGAGGTCATAATACGGCCTCTAACCTTGAGGACGCACTGGAAGCACTGGTCGGAGCCATGTATCTGGACGGCGGAATGGAAACTGTAGAAGCATTCCTTGTGCCGCGCTGGAAGGAACTGGCTAAAAGCATTCAGTCACCACCCAAGGATTCCAAAACGGCGTTGCAGGAATGGGCGCAGGCAAGGGCGCTTCCCGTGCCATCCTACACCATGCTTGATGCTACCGGGCCATCGCATGCACCTATCTTTACTATCGAAGTCAGCGTACAGGGCTATCCGCCTGCGCAGGCAAAAGGCAACTCGAAACGCGTAGCCGAACAAACGGCAGCACAGTCCTTACTGGAGGCACTCAATAATGGTAAATGAAACACGCTGCGGCTTTGTAGCCATTGTCGGCGAACCAAACGCAGGCAAATCCACCCTCATCAACAAGCTGGTAGGCGGCAAGGTTTCTATCGTATCGCCAAAGGTGCAAACCACGCGCTTTAATGTTCGCGGTGTATGCGTTGAAGGCAATGCACAGTTGATATTTGTAGACACACCCGGCATTTTCGATGCGGAAAAGCAGTTTGAAAAAGCCATGGTACAGGCAGCATGGGCAGGCATTGGCGACGCTGATGCCGTATTGATGCTCATGGATGCAAAAAACGGCCTGCGCGAGCGCACCAAAGAACTCATCGAAAGCCTGAAGCAGAAATGCAAAAAGCCTGTTTTTCTTGCCATCAATAAGATTGATACTATTGATAAGCCCACGCTTATTAATCTGGCGCAGAAATGCAGTGAACTGGGCAACTTTGCAGGCATTCTAATGATCTCCGCCTTAAAAGGCGACGGCACCAAAGACGTGCATAAAGCACTGGCCAGCCATATGCCGGAAAGCCCGTGGCTCTACCCGGAAGAGCAGATGAGTGATATTTCCATGCGCCTGCTGGCGGCGGAAGTGACGCGCGAAAAAATCTTCATGAAGCTGGATAAGGAACTACCTTATTCCATTCTCGTGGAAACAGAGAAATGGGAAGAAAAAGACGCGAATATCGTCATCTCGCAGGTCATCATGGTACAGCGCGAAGGCCAGAAGAAAATTGTTATCGGCGACAAGGGCGCCATGATAAAAGCTATCGGTATCAGCGCACGCAAGGAACTCGAACGCATGACCGAAAAGCGCATTCACCTGGAATTATTCGTAAAGGTAAAACCCGGCTGGAAAGAAGATTCCGAGAGTTACCGCTTGCTTGGTCTTGAATATAGGAAATAAGCATGGCCCTTACGCGTCGCAAGCTATTGGCAGGATTGGCAGCTTTGCTACCGGCAGCGGCGTTTGCTCCTTCCCTAATGGGACGCAGCGTAAGTTCTTTAGCCGCACGCACTCTGGTCAAAAAACCTAATATCATCTTCCTTCTTGCCGATGATATGCGCTTTGACGCAACCAGCTACGCTGGCAACCCAATGATCAAAACGCCTAATCTCGATAAGCTGGCAGACACCAGCTTTGTGTTCGACAACAGCTTTGTAACCACCTCCATATGCCCAACCAGCCGCGCCAGTATTTACAGCAGCGAGTACGCGCTGGTGCATGGCGTTACCGACTTTGACAGGACATTAAGGGCTTCCTCTTACAAAAAGGCTTTCTTCAAGCATATCCGCGCCGCCGGGTATCATACCGGCTTTATCGGTAAATGGGGGATAGGCCTTCCCATGCCTAAACGTGACTTTGATGTCTGGAATGGGTTTTCCGGGCAGGGCACCTATTATAGCAAAGATCATGAAGGCCATCTTACCGATCATCAGACCAAGCAGACGATAGACTTTCTTGAGAACCGGCCTAAGGATAAACCTTTCATGCTTATGGTTGCCTACAAGGCACCACACGGGCCGCTTAATCCGCAGAAACACCTGCGTGAGCTTTATGAAGGTGCGCAGGCAGATAGCGACCTGCTTGAGCAGATGGGCAACGCAGATGAGGCGGTTATGCAGCTTCCGCCCATCCTGCAGAATGATTTTAAGGGCAAGCTGATTGATAATGTACCCAATATCGACCGCCTGAAACGATACTACCAGCTGATTGTAGGCATGGATGAATCCCTGGGTGAAATTATGGCAAACCTCTCGGCACAAGGGCTGATGGACGATACCTCGATCATATTCAGTTCAGATAATGGCATGATGCTGGGTGCGCATGGCTTCTGGGGTAAATGGTACATGTTCGAAGAATCCATACGCGTACCATTGCTGATTCGCCCTGCACCAAATTATTTCCCGAACCTTCATCACAGCCACGTAAAAGCAATGGCGCTCAATATCGACATAGGCCCAACCATGATGGCGATGGCAGGCGTACCCATGCCATCAGGTATACAGGGCGCAAGCCTGATGCCATTGCTTGAAAACCCGGACAATAAGCTGCGCGACGGGTTTTTCTATGAATTTTACGGCATGCCGGACATTCATCCCTGCATTGGCTACCGCACGGATGAATGGAAATTTGTGCGTTATTATGATTTCAAGGATAAGGAAATATATAATGACTGCCTGTATGACCTGAAGGCAGATCCCGGTGAAAAGCACAACCTGATCGGCAAAGCAAAATATAAGGAAAAGGCAGCCGAAATGCTCGCCCTAATGCATCAGGAGCAGGAACGCCTTAAAACAGGAAACGCTTAGCCTTCGCTTTTTTCCAGCGAAGCGGGATAGGCGTCCTGCGCCATATCTTCACCGCCAATCTGCAACTCACGCGGCAATGATTTGGTTGCCTTGATGCCCATGGCCTTTAGCTTCTCTGCGCTTGTAACCAGATTACCGCGCCCGGTGGACAGCTTATTCATGGCGCCGTCATAGCTTTTGCGCATGGAGTTCATCTGGCGGTCGATACCCTGCATATCTTCCACGAAGCCCACGAACTTGTCATACAGCGCGCCGCCCTGACGGGCGATTTCCTGAGCGTTCTGGTTCTGCAATTCAATCTGCCATAGCGAAGCAATGGTGCGTAGCGTTGCAAAAAGCGTCGCCGGACATACCAGTACAATTTTCCTGCCCCAGGCATAGCTATGCAGGTCATTATCCGTCTGTACCGCAAGCGAATAGGCACCTTCTACTGGCAGGAACATCAGCACAAAATCGGGCGTGCCGAGTTTTTCAATCGCCTGGTATTTTTTCTGCTCCAGCCCAACCACATGGGCCCTGATCGATTTAATAAAATCATTCAAATGCAGCCGCCGCGCGGTTTCATCCGCTTCCGTGCAATAGCGCTCATAGGCTACCAGCGACACTTTGGAATCTACAATGATATGTTTGTTATCGGGTAATAAAACAGTGACGTCAGGTTGCAGGCGGTTGCCATCTGTGCCAACCAGTCCCATGCCTTCACCTTGCAATATGTAATCCTGTCCGGGGCGCAGGCCTGATTCTTCCAGAATGCGCTCAAGCATGATTTCACCCCAGTTACCCTGCGCCTTTACGTCGCCGCGCAGTGCCTTAGTCAGATTTTCTGCTTGCAGGCGAAGCTGCTCGTTCATATTGACGATGCGCTCAATTTCGCTTTTAAGCGCGTGCTGTTCTTTACCCTGGTTGGTAAATGACTCGCCGACCATTTTCTGGAACTCGCCAAGGCGTTCGCGCAGCGGGTTCAGCATATCGCCAATGCTCTTTTCCGATTGGGCACCGAATTTTTTGCTCATCTCATCAAAAATGCTGGTGGCGGCGTTCTTAAATTCAAGGCGCAGCTGCTCGCGCATTTTTTCTAGTTCCTGGTGCTGTTCTTTCAGGCGGGTATCGAGCGCGTTTTTATTGGCATCGGCCATGACCACGCGTTCGCGTGTTTCCGTCAGTTCGCGGCGGGTGGCATCCAGCGTTGTTTCCAGTGCGCCATATGCCGCCTGAAGACCCTCGAACTTGCCCGACAAGGTCGCTTTTTCATTGGCCACGGCATCATACTCGCTGCGGGCTACCGCACCTGCAATATCGGCGCGCACCTTAGCAATTTTGCCCAGCATAAAGGCCCAGCCAAGCGCCAAACCGCATACCAGTCCGAGTATTCCAAACAGTGCGTCTATCATAGTCATTGAAATATCCACCTTTTTTAGGCTATATGGTCATCATTAACCATGGATTCTAGACCTATGACCACACAGCACAAGCATAAAGTAACCAGCCTCGTACTTGCCGCCGGCAACGGCACCCGCATGAAATCCGACCTGCCAAAGGTCATGCATGAAGTAGCGGGCAAGCCCATGGTCGGCCATGTGCTGAGCGCCATGAATGCACTGTCCCCGGAGCGCACGATTTTAGTGATCGCCCCACATATGGATAAAGTGCGCGAACGCGTTTCAACACTCTACCCCGGCACACGCTTTGCGATTCAGGACCAGCAGCTTGGCACCGGTCACGCGGTACGCTGCGCACGCGAGGAATTCAAAGGCTTTAAAGGCACGGTGCTGATCGTGTATGGCGACACGCCGCTGATTACACCGGAAAGCCTGTCTAAGCTTGTAGCTGTGCGCGAAGAACATAATGCAGCCGTAGCGCTGCTTGCCATTCACCCGGACGACCCGACCGGCTATGGCCGCCTGATCATGAAAAACGAGCCGTATGTCGAGCGTATCGTTGAATGCAAAGATGCCAACGCAGAAGAAAAGAAGCTGCGGTGGGTATGGGGCGGCGTTATCGCGTTTGATGCTGAGTTCCTGTATGAAGGCCTCGAAAACCTTGAACCTTCGCCGGTAACCAAGGAATATTACCTGACCACGCTGATTGAAATGGCAAGCGCCAGCGGCAAAAAAGCCGTTATGGCGCCTATGGATTTTGAAGAATCGATGGGCGTAAACAACCGCGTACAGCTGGCTCAGGCCGAAGCCGTTATCCAGCGCCGCCTGCGCACACGCTTTATGGAACAGGGCGTAACGCTGATGCTGCCGGAGACGGTCTATTTTAACAGCGACACCCAGATTGGCCGCGACGTAGTGATTCAGCCAAATGTATTTTTTGGCCCGGGCGCTATCGTAGGTGACCATGTGGAAATCCGCGCCTTTACGCATATTGAAGGCACGACCATTGAAAACGGGGCAATCATCGGCCCATTTGCACGCCTGCGCCCCGGCAGCACGGTTGGTGAAAATGCGCATGTCGGCAATTTCGTGGAATTGAAAAAAACCACGCTGGCCAAGGGTGCCAAAGCCAATCATTTAAGCTATATCGGTGATACGACGGTAGGTGAGGGCGCTAATATCGGCGCAGGCACCATTACCTGCAATTACGATGGTATCAATAAATATAACACCACCATCGGCAAGAACGCCTTTATTGGCTCGAATAGTTCACTGGTTGCACCGGTTACCATTGGCGAAGGTGCTATCATTGGCGCTGGCAGCGTGATTACGCAGAATGTGGAAGATCATGCGCTCGCGCTGACGCGTTCACAGCAGGTCAATAAAATTGGAAAAGCGATTGAACTCAGGCAACGTAAAGGCAAGCTATAGCTGAACGCTTATCTTTGTGGCCGGCCACCGATAAAATCCGTGGCCAATTCCTTTGATTGCTCAAATATAGCCAACGCCTTATCCATAATCACATTTCCTTTGTCGTCCACTGCGCCTTCGCTTTCCAGTATCGCCGCCCAGTTGCTATGCATACGCGAGCCCGCATTAAGCGAGGGATAACGGCTCGTATATTCGTAATTCTTTAATTCGCCTGAACTGCGTATACTTCTCATCAACCGGACATATTCCTTGGGATTACCATACAAAATAGCGCCGAGCTGATCTGCCAGTGCTTCACGTTTATGGTTAGGCTCGGTAGTGGTAGCTATAATATGACTTTCGGTCGAGGCATTGCCATTGGCGATATGCGCTAATTCATGCGCCATAAGAGCCTTATAAATCTTTGGATTTTTCAGGAGATAATCAAGGGATTCCCCAGCCACAGAAATATATTCCGGCACCCTGACATACGCGACTGCCTTTTCACAGCCTTGGCCTGGTTTGTAATCCTCTATGACTACTCTTGGCGTACGGTCAAGCCTGCCATAGGCCTTGGCCATGTCGTCTACGGACTTCTGTAATGCGATAAGCTGCGCATCATCTGACCTGCCAGCATCAATCATAGAACCGGACTCTAACTTCTGACTAATCCTGGTGCGCTCATCATTTTCCTGCGACTCAATACGCTTTTTATATTGAGCGGGGTCGGCATCGTATTGCCGCTTATTTGCCTTCCAGTTGACATGAG
>JAGVKI010000223.1 GCA_020050695.1 Alphaproteobacteria bacterium
AAGACCCGCATAAAACTGCAGGATATTGATGTTATCGCGCACATCGGGATGGGCAAACACCGCTTCGATCACTTTCTGGTCATCCTGCTGGCTGATAGCCGAGCGCAGTTTGTGGCGCAGCGTGTAGACTTTTTCGCTATGGTCACGCTTAAACTCAGACAGGCCGATCTCATGCGGGAATGGTAGTTCGAATATGCCTTTTTCAGGGTCGCAGTGCATTTGCGCTTTATCGAATTCCCACGGCACCAGCTGCATATGCAGCGGGGTAGCCATTTCCCTGGAAGGAAGCACCGCACCTTTAGCAGAAGGCTCTTTTAGATGCTCCAGCACACGGATGTAGCGTATCTCACGCGCTTGATTATCATCCCGGTTGGATAAACGCTTGATGTTGTCTTCATCCATCCATGCAAAATGCGGCAGGGGATATTCGGCAGGGAACTGACCGTGATCGATGTAGTAATGCCATGCATGGCGGTCCATCATTTTAGCGTGATGAATCGTACCCCATTCCTGGAATTTAAGCGATGTAAACACAATACGCCGCGCCAGCGTAGCCGCACGTTCTTTTTGTTCATCATCCAGCGCATCATATTTTTCAAAAAACCCATCATAGCTACGTGAAGGATTATTACCCTTTGGTACTTGTGATGGTTCTAAAGGCAGCTGAAAATCTTCGTTGCTTCGGGCTATCAGTGACGGATTATTTTGCAGGTACTGAACGTTATTTGCCCAGCCTTTAAACATGCTTTTTCTGAATATAGGCAATTCACTAAAGACAGCAGGGTCTTTGAGTGCCTCATCGCTATATAAATTATCTTTCAAGAACATTGGTAATCAGCGACCTGCGGGTACGTGTGAACGATTTTTAAGACTATCAGTATTGCGAATCACTTGCAATTAGATAGACGGGTTGTTTTTTCCTGTCTGGATTGTAGCAGAAACCCTAAAGCCGGACAATGCTATGCCATTGAATAATATAAGACAATTTTGTTACAATGGGTATAGATATAGTAGGTAGCGCGCGCCCTACCCCCAATAGCTAGGAGATTTCAGAAATAACTGAGTAGCGGCGAGGCCTTGCGTGCTTTCAGCCGGGCAAAGTAGGCCACCAGCGGATACATGCTTACCAGCAGCCCAAATGAGATTGCCCACACCCAGCCGATATGGCCGACATCGATCTTTTCCTGCCCTGCCAGATGGCAGCACAGCCAGTAAAGAATGTCGATCACGTACAGATGCAGTACGTAATAAAAAAACGGCACGCGCCCGAATGTCTGCACGAACGGCACTAACTTTCCCTGCCATTTCTCTGCAATGCAGAGCAGAAAACAGGCCGGCGCCAGCGTCATCAGCAGGAATAAAAGCGACGGCGGATATTTGGTAAGGTTTAAAAACGACATGGCGGTCAGCAGCCACTTCCCATCAAACCACTGCCACTGCGCCGGGTCACCATAGTTATTCATGATGCGCAGCGCCACAAAGCATAGCAAGGCTGCCTTGCCCATATCCATGAGCATGCGCCGGCGCTGCGACGGTGCATAGTCCTGTGTGAACAACCGCCCGCTGAGATAACCCAGCACAATCACCCCAACCCAGGGCAGTACCGGATAAGACGTGCGCACACCATACTCACCAAGCGGCAGCAGGCTGCGTTTATGAAGTAATGCCCAAAGCCAGTGTTCCAGCGTATCTTCAGCAAAGGCAATACCATCGAGCAGGTTGTGACCGGCAATAATGACCGCCGCTAAAATCCACAGCGCGCGGCGCGGCAGCCAGATTAGACCGGATAAACAGAACATGGAAAAACCAATCGCCCATATCACCTGCAAGTAAATACGGTGCGGCGGGAACTGCATGGTCCATGCAAAATTAATCAGCGCGACTTCCAAAAACATTAGCAGCAAGCCCCGGCGCAGCAGGAAACCCGAAAGCTGCGAAACCGTAAGCTGGTGGCGGTTTGCGTGCAGGCAGGCCGATATACCGGTAAGCAATACAAACACAGGCGCGCAGAAATGCGCCAGCCAGCGCGTAAAAAACACGCCCGCGCCTACCAGCTGCACGTCCATAGGATCGGCCATAGGCACACGGTAGAGAAAATCCTCACGTACATGGTCAAGTGTCATAATCAGCATGACCAGCCCACGCAATATATCGATCGACATGAGACGTGCGCTGCGCGGCTGCGTATTGGTCATTAACTTACATCCCAGACATAAAAAATCTGGCGCCATTACAGCGCCAGACTTTTCATTTAGTCAATACTCGTCAGAAATAATGCATAATTACAGAATATTAAGGCGAACCTCAACATTGCCGCGTGTAGCATGGGAAAACGGGCATACCAGGTGCGCTTTTTCTACCAGCGTGTTTGCTTCGGCCTTATCTACGCCCGGCAGGCTTATATCAAGCTGAATATCAAAACCAAAACCACCATCTGTACGCGGTCCAACGCCTATATTGGCTTTTACCGTAGCATCTGCCGGTACTTTGGCTGTGCCACCCTGCGATGCCACAAACTTCATGGCACTGATAAAGCATGCTGAGTAACCAAGCGCAAGCAGCTGCTCTGGATTATTGCCTTCGCCGCCCGGGCCACCAAGTTCTTTTGGCGTGGTGAGTTTGACATCAAGGCTACCGTCTTCAATTTTGCTTCTGCCATCGCGGCCACCGGTTGCGGTCGCGCTGGTTTTATATTTCACATCTACAGACATACTCTATCTCCTTATTGTATTGTTTTATATTAGGCGTTCATGCCGCCATCAACCGTAAGCGTCGTACCAGTAATATACGAAGCATCCGGGCTTGCTAGAAATGCTACTGCAGCGGCAATTTCTTCCGGCTTGCCGTAACGTCCAAGCGCAATACCCTGCTTTGCAGCTTCTGCAAATTCAGTATTATCCGGGTTCATGTCGGTATCAATCGGGCCAGGCTGCACCGCGTTTACGGTAATACCGCGAGCACCCAGGTCACGTGCCCAGCCGCGTGTATAACCAGCAACTGCTGCCTTGGTTGCCGAGTAATCAGCAATACCGGCAAACGGTGTACGGTCACCCAGTACGGAGCCAATAGTAATGATACGGCCACCGCTTTTAAGGGCAGGTGCTGCCGCGCGCACAGCAGCGGCAACCGCGCTTACATTAATGGCATACTGCCTGTCGATCTCTTTACCGTCGACGGAGGGGTCTTCCAGGCCGCCGGTTACAAACACACCCGCATTATTGACCAGAATGTCCAGCTTGCCAAAATGATCGACTACTTTTTTTACGAGTGCAGATACCTGCGTGCTATCAGCCTGGTCGGCGTGAATAGCGATGGATTGCACCCCCATTGACTGCAACTCTTTAACAATGGCGTCTGCTTTATCCTTGGATGATACATAGCTGATAGCAACGTCCGCACCATCTTTGGCAAGACGTTTAGCAATAGCAGCGCCAATACCGCGGCTGCCACCCGTAACAAGTGCGATTTTACCTTTAAGTGAAGTAGTCATTGTCGTTCTCCTAAATAATTTATAGCTATTTTCTAGCTGGTTATACTGAACATCCTTTGTTCATTAGTTCAATAATAATGAACTATTGAACTATGTCAACCGGTATGTTATATTTTTTATATGACGCGATTTATTCATCCATCCAAAGACGATATTACCTTAGTTGCCGTACTAGGAGCGCTAGCCGATCCCATGCGCCTGAGCATCCTGCGTGCACTAGTCAAGGAAAAGGGCTGCATGTCCTGCACGGAGGCATCCCCCTGCCCTGATATTGCCAAATCCACCTTATCGAATCACTTCCGCGTACTGCGTGAAGCGGGCCTGATACGCACTACCAAACAAGGTGTGGAAAACCGCAATGTGGTGCGCCTGGACGAGATCAATGAACTCTTCCCCGGCCTGCTCAAAACCGTATTAAAACTCAGCGAGACAACCTCATAGGCTACTGGGGCTTCATGCGCAGCAGCTGGCCTTCATCGGCATCGATCAGCAGGTAGATACTGCCATCTTTGCCCACCATCACATCACGTATGCGCGAATCAAGATCTTTCAGCAGACGCTCTTCTTTTATCACCTTATCGCCATCAAGCGTAAGGCGCACCAGTTCACCCGGCACCATATCACCCACCAACAATGTACCGTTCCATGCCGTATAGTTATTATTGTCGTAAAATGCCATACCTGACGGCGCGATAGACGGTGTCCAGTGATAGATGGGTTCTTCAAAGCCGCGTGCGCTATGCTCGTCAGGAATCGGCTCAGATGTATAATGCGAGCCATAGCTGGCTTCCGGCCAGCCGTAATTTTTACCGGCCTGGGGAATATTGATCTCATCGCCGCCCTTGGGGCCATGCTCATGCGTCCACAGCGCGCCCGTTTTGGGGTGGATGGCTGCCCCTTGCATATTACGGTGGCCATACGACCATATTTCCGGCAATGCGCCTTGCTTACCTACAAACGGATTATCCGCAGGAACACTGCCATCAGGACGAATACGGATAAGCTTGCCTAGATGGTTATCGAGTTTTTGTGCCTGCGCCGCGTGGTCAAAGCGCTCGCCTAACGTGATGAATAAATTGCCGTCTGGTGCAAATACCAGCCGTGAGCCAAAATGATTATAACCTTTGGTTTTGGGCTGCTGGCGGAAAATCACCTGCAGGTTCTCCAGGCTATTGCCATTTAACCGGCCACGCGCAACCGCCGTACCGGCTTTATCGCCCTCTGGCTCCGCGTAGGAAATATACACCAGC
>JAGVKI010000076.1 GCA_020050695.1 Alphaproteobacteria bacterium
ATGAACATGTTGAGAAAAAATTCGGTAATGGTATCACCCTCAATACCGCCAGCACTGCTGCGGTTGGCAGATAATTACAAAAAGCCCTGCCTCTCATTTTGGGGCGGGGCTTTTTTACCTTACGTTGTATTTTCCCTGCTGCTGTATTTGTGCAACTGCGGCTAACGGTTCCCCCATTTTCATACAACGCTTGCTGTAACTCGGTTATAACGCGCCCCCTTCCCTTGCGATAGATTATATCTATTGATTCAATAGATATTAATAATTGGATACTTTTTCGCGCACGTTCGTATAATCATTATCAGTTCATCGCATTCATAAATCAAAAAAATCTAAAATATAGATAAAATCCAAGGAGGATATGACCATGCACTACTCGATGAAACGCGTACTCATGACCAGTGCAGCCTGCATGGTTCTGACGTTCGCCAGCGCAAATGCCCAGCAGCTTACCCGCACTACCGGCGCACCTGTTGGCGACAACTTGAATTCTGAAACCGCTGGTGCCAATGGTCCTGATTTGTTGCAGGATCATCACCTGATTGAAAAGCTCGCGCATTTCGACCGCGAACGTATTCCTGAACGCGTGGTACATGCGCGTGGAACCGCCGCCAAGGGCTTTTTCAAAGCCACCGCCGACCTCAGCGCGATTACCCGCGCGGCTCCTTTTCAGAAAGCAGGCAAACAGACGCCGGTGCTGCTGCGTTTTTCCAGTGTGATCAATTCCAAAGGCTCACCCGAAACCCTGCGTGATCCGCGTGGCTTTGCCGTAAAATTCTACACCGAAGAAGGCAACTGGGACATCGTGGGCAACAACTTCCCTGTGTTCTTTATCCGCGATGCCAAGCAGTTTCCAGACATGGTGCATAGCCTGAAGCCAGACCCTAAAACCAATCTGCAGGATGCGAATCGCTATTTCGATTTCTTCTCGTTCAAGCCTGAAGCGATAAATATGCTGACGCGCCTTTATTCTCCGCTGGGCATTCCTACCAGCTACCGCGAAATGGACGGCTCGGGCGTGCATGCCTTTAAGTTCGTCAATAAAAACTGTGACACGAAATACGTGAAGTTCACCTGGAAATCGCGCCAGGGTAACAAGGGTCTGACCGCCGCAGAAGCTGAAGCCATCCAGGCAAAAGACTTCAACCACCTGACAAGTGATCTTTACACCAATATCGAAAAAGGCAACTTCCCGGTATGGGATCTGTTCATACAGACCATCGAAGTATCTGACCTCGGCAAGTTCGATTTCAACCCGCTTGATGACACCAAAATCTGGCCGGAAGATTTAGTGCCAAGCCGCAAAGTAGGCGAGCTGGTGCTGAACGAAGTACCCGATAACTTCTTCCAGACAACAGAACAGTCAGCCTTTGCGCCAAGCAACATGATTCCGGGCATTGAGCCGTCGGAAGACCGCATGCTGCAGGGCCGTATCTTCTCCTATGCGGATACCCAGCGTTACCGCCTGGGCATCAATCATCTGGAACTGGAGCCGAACAAGCCGCTGGCAAAAGTGCATGCCGTCAGCGTGCAGGACGGCGCGGGCAAGTCTTCGCCTAAAGACCGCAGCACCAACTACTTCCCTAGCCACTACACCAAGGATGCGGGGTACGCTACGGTCGATCCAGGCTACAAGGTATGCCAACATGCACTCGAAGGCACCACGCAGCAGCAGCCGATAGAAAAAACCCAGAACTTCAAACAGGCCGGCGATCTCTATCGTTCGTTCGATAAACGCTCGCAGGATGCCCTGGTGGAAAGCTTCGGCGGCGACCTGGCAGCGGTAAAGGATATTGGCATCCGCAACACCGTTGCTTCTTATTTATATAAAGCCGACGAGACGTACGGCACACGCGTAGCCGAACTAGCCAAGGCAGACCTTGCTGCAGTCAAGAAACTGGCTGCAAGCTATAAAGACTAACGGGAATGGGGCGGCAGAAATGTCGCCCCTGCTTCCATGAAGCGGTTCTTACTATTTTCATTATTATGTGCTGCGCCCGCCTTCGCGCAGGACATCGATATTTTTGATGCGGCGCGTAAGGGCAATATTGCACAGATACAGCAATATGCAAAAAAGGGCGGCGATATAGATGCCGTCAATGAAAGCGGCTACACACCCTTTATCCTGGCCACCTATAACGCGCAGGATAAAGCCGCCGCTGAACTGCTAAAGGCAGGCGCAGACGCTTGCGCCACCGATAAGCGCGGCAGCAACAGCTACATGGGCGTTGCCTATCAGGGCCATGTGCATACGGCCAAATGGCTGCTGGAAAACACCCGGTGCGATATTAACCACCAGAACCATGCGGGCCAGACCGCGCTGATGATGGCCGCCCTGTTCGACCGTGAAGAGATTATAAAACTCTTCCTTGCGCACAAGGCTGACCCCGCTATAAAGGACTTCAAAGGCAACACGGCTGAAAGCCTTGCCAAAGCACAAGGACTCACCAATGTCATCAACCTCGTCCGCTTCCCCCTCCAGTAACGGCCCGATCAGCCGTTTGCTTGCGCGCATCCGGCGCGTGCCCGCCTTTATCAAGGCCAATAAGAAGCGGTTTTTCTGGTTATGGATCACGTACCAGTGCATCAAAGGCACCATAACCACCTCAATTATATGGATTCCCCTGCTCTATAGCCTTTATTACGGCCAATAAGCCCGCATCATTTAATTGGTGCGCCAAGCGGTCAATTCCGTTAAGATACCTTAACTAATAGCCCAATAAGTGACTGTTATAAAAGGTGAGGAATGCCAGATTTCATTCGGCAACAACCACAGGACGGCAAGCCAAAGCATGCGCAGTTTTCTGACATTGCGCAGTATCTCAGTTCATTAAATATTCTCGAAGACGGCGACAAGCAGCGTAACTGGATGCTGCGCCTGTTTGACAAACATCCCGAAGCCATCGACGACATCACCAAAGCGCTCAGTAAAAAGGGGCTCACCCAGTTTGATTTGATCGGCATGGGCGCACGCAGCATTGTGCTGGACGCTGGCCATGATCAGGTGGTGCGCATCATGCTGGATAAGGGCGTTACCCAGGTGGCCAAATCGGTTAAGCACCCCGCGATACTGCAACCGATTGCAGTGTTCGATGTAAACAGTGCCCGGCGCATACGCATCGAAGTCACGCCAAAAATAAGCTTTGACAATATCACCCGCGAGGATGAACTACGTGTGCGCGACGCGCTCTACGCCACCAACCTGACCGTGCCTGACATCATGGATAACCAGAATGTCGGCGTCATCGAAGTCGATGGTAAGCGCGTACCGCTCCTGGCCGATTATTCCGAACTGCAAGCCGCACGCATACTGGATGCACCGCCTGCCAGCATGCTGTCTGAATGGCTGGATGACAAAAAACTATCGCTGCAAAAGAAATTTGACCCGCGCATAGGCAGTGGAAAAATTATTCCCACCGAAAAAACACCCGACATACATGAAAATGCCGCGCATGGCCCCGTTGAACTTAAGCCCATGGCCACGCATATCAACAGGGCACGTGTAGATAAGGAACGCGGCGATTTCACCCGCGGCGCATAAACTTATAAGGAACTATGTGCACAATAAATTCCTTTGTGGTCGCCCTATTGCGCTTTACAATGCCAACTATGAATAAGCGCGCAAAAATTTTATGGGGAATAGCTATCGCCCCATGGTTTATGATCCTTTGGGATACAATATCCAATGCCCTTACAAATCCATATTGGGAACAGTCGAACCCATTATTCTGGTTCTTTTACAGCGTAGTTTCTTCTTATCTTTCTTTCCTGCTCTACGCAGGTATAAGCCATGTTATTCTGCGATATGTAAAAGCTGTGAAATCATGGCAATATGTGGTCGTAATGTTTAGCGTTTCCTTTGTAATATATGGTGCTGTAACCCTTAGTTCTTTCATGAGTTATGAGGCGTATCAGCAAGGGCTGGTAGAGATAGTAAAAAACAACACAATTACTCCTGCAGGATACATCTATATAGCACAATTCAGTTTACTGAGGGCTGCTATATATGGAGTTTGTTTTCTCGTTTTCTGGGTAATTACTGTAAAAAACACCAATCAGATAAGAATGCGGGATGACCAAAAAACGTTAGAATAAGAGAAAGCGTAAGCACATACTACTTAGGCTGCTCGAACTTAAAATATGAGGGTTTTTTTGAGAATATCTCAGTATAATGGTGCTCCCCCGCGGACTAAACTCGAACCGGGTTGAGCAATTACAGGTGGTTATAAAAGACTGGGTGGAGATTTACAAGTCCCCGCCGCAACTGGACGGCAAAACCTTCCAGTGGAGTCCACTGCTGATCGCTGCTTAGAGGGTTCGTTTCTGGAACAGCTTTTTATCCACCACTGCATCCGCCAGCGTATGTTGGTTAAGTGCTTCAATAAAAACTTTACTTGCATCGGCCAAAAAATGCTTCAGCTTGCAGGCACTAACGACCGTACATGTGTTGGCTTCACGATTAAAGCATTCGACCAGATACATATTTGGCTCTAATGCCAGAACAAGATCGCCCAAGAGCAGTTCTTCCGATTTACACGCCAAGCGAATGCCGCCGCCTTTGCCTTTGCTGCTGGTAACGTAACCAAGTTGGGCAAGGCGATGCACCACCTTCACCAGATGGTTTCTGGAGATGGCGTAATGCTCGGCTATTTCACGCACGCTGCATAATCTGTCCGGCTGGGCGGCCAGATACATTAGGCTTCGCAAGCCGTAATCGGTAAATTGGGTAAGCTGCATAATCGCCTTGTAAATAGCGTAGAAGTGATTATAAATCATAATATGTATTTGATCTACATATTAAAGGAGATGCCATGTTAGACGAAAAAACCATTGCGATTGTTAAATCCACCGCCCCTGTTTTGGCAGAGCATGGCGAAACGCTAACCAAGCATTTTTACAAACGGATGTTCTCGCATAATCCGGAA
>JAGVKI010000121.1 GCA_020050695.1 Alphaproteobacteria bacterium
ATATAGCGCAGAATGCCATGGTCATTATGGTATCAACGCCACAACCTATTCGCATGTCACCTCCCCGATGCGCCGCTACGCCGATCTTGTCAACCAGCGCATGATGCACTGGGCGATCGACATGGTGGAAGAAACCAAATCTGAAATACTCAGTGGCCATCACCATCATAAACCCAGTTGGGATGGCGAACGTATTTCGCATCACATCTGGGAAAACGCCACCCAGTTAATCGGCGACATTACCGAATATAAGCAGACGCGCGGAAACCTTAAGGCCATTGCCGCAGGCCGCCTGGAAGAAACCATTACAGAAATTGCCCGCACGGTTCCGGGTATCGGCGCAAAAACAGCCTCTGAAATTGCAAGGCGCACCATTTCCCGCATTAACGAGATTGAGATTCCCTATACCCATAAAGAAGTGGCAGCACTTTCTAAGAACCTGAACCATACGCTGGAGCAGAACCGGCAGGTGCGCCGCGCCGTGGGCTACAGCGAAACCGAGGCATGGCTCAATGCCGTGTTTCCTGAAACCAATGCAGAAAAGCTTTTGGACTGGAGCCCATCGACCTTTGCACGCCTGCTGGAAGGCGCGGCCAAACGCGGGGATAATAACGAGGTATTCGCTGCCGAGGTGATCAAGCGCTTTGATACTGAGCCGGAAATGCTGGTTAAGAACCTGCATAGCGTACTGGTAACGGCCGAAAGGCGTAACGATGCTCACTGGCAATTACTCAAGCGAACTGCATTCCAGCGCCTCAAAGACGACCCTAAGCTGGCCGAGCAGGTATTCGCCCTCACGCAGGATATACAGCGCCGCCAGTCGCAGCCTTCCGGGCGCGGCCAAGGTCATGACATCACCACCTATATTCTTGAGGCCACGCTGCTGGATGATAACAAGCACCACTCTCCAGCTGCTTTAGTCGTGCTTAGCAATAACGGGGTCGATTATTCCGCCTCTATTATTGATAAAGCCAATACGCCTGAAGAAGCCCGCCAGGGCGCAATCCTTACCTTCTTCCGCCAGTATGGCAACCTGCACCCGCATGACAGCCAGTACACACCGAAACTCATTGAACTTGCCCTCAAGCGCGCCAAGATGAAAAAAGGCGAGCGCTTCGAAACACTCAAGGAACTCTGCAAGGAGCACTTCACCATCGACCTGCAATATACCGTGTCAGGCCGTGAGCATGACCATAAGTCATCTACCGTAACCCTTACGCTCACCAATAACGATACGGGCGAGCAATTAGTCTATACGCGCGAGGGCCATAAAGATGTGGTCAATGACAAGGTCGCCAAGGACGTGCTTAATGACCGCCGTTTCCATAATATGCTGACGCGCTGCCATAATGGTATCGAGCATGGCGATGAAGCGGGCGCGGATAAGCCTGGAATGTCTCCCATGGTCTGGGTGCAATCGCAGCATATTGACCGCAGCCAGGACGAACCGCGCCGCTGATTATTTCCCTAATTTTTCTCGTATGAATGTTGCCGCTGCCATCAGCATTTCCGCTGCATTCACATCACACGCAATCGCCTCGCGCTGGCACCAGCGCACCAGGTCTTCCATCGCAAGATTGCCCTTCGGGCTGTTGGCATACGGGCAGCCGCCCAGCCCACCAACCGATGCGTCAAAACTGCGGATACCTTTCTCATAAGATACCGCGACATTGTCTATGGCAGTGCCAAATGTATCATGGAAATGCATCGCTATTTTGGAAAGCGGTATGTCTGCTGCAGTGAGCGCATCAATAAGCTGCGCTGTGGTACCGGGCTTGCCAATGCCGGTTGTATCGCCAAGCGACGCTTCAAAACACCCCATATCCAGCAATTGCTTGGCGCGCAGGGCAACTTTTGCAGGGCTAAAAGGCAGATCATCATAACCGAATATATTGGATAAATAGCCGCGCACGCGCATGCCGTAAGACAGCGCTTCGGTGATGACAGGCGCAATATTGGCAAAGGCCTCATCCACGCTCTGGTTGATATTGGCTTTGGAAAACTGTTCCGATACGGCAAGGAACACTGCCACTTCCTTTGCGCCAATGTCTTTAGCGCGCGCCAGGCCTTTGCTGTTGGGAACCAGATACGCAAAGGTTACGTGCGGATAATGCTCTTGCACGGGCTTTAGCAATTCGCCCACTTCCTGCGAATTGGCCATGGAGGGCACGGCGGAAGGCTTTACAAAACTGCCTGCTTCAATGCGCGTAAGCCCTGCATGCACCAGCATGGTGATATAGTCTACTTTTTCCTGCGCGGAAAGGATGGCGGCCTGCTTTTCATTTTGCAGCCCATCACGCGCGCTGACGTCGGTTATGGTAATGCGTTCTTTCATGCTATGAAATCGCCGTGAGTTTGACGAGTTCTGCCCCCTCGCCTACCATCTGGCCTTCTTTTACAAGAATGGCATCTACCGTCGCATCACCGCCTGCCGATAAGGTAAGCTGCAGCTTCATGGCTTCCACCACAATAAGCGCCTGGCCACTTACCACCTTGTCACCAGCCTTCACCAGCACCTGGCGCACCATGCCGGGCATGGGCGCAACGGGAGATAATCTGGCCTGCGCCGATTGCGCAGCCGACTGTGCATGCGCTTCACTGATAACCGCTTCCAGTATGCCAATTTGCACCTGCTGGCCCAACCGGCCTGCCTGGGAGGTAAAGACCGTTTCGCGCTGCCACTGGCCGGGCGCCGTTTCCTGCTCCAGCACAAAGCCGCCGCCACCCAGTTTCTGGCTGGTAAAATAATAGACGTTGCCATTATAGCGGAAACGAATCGACTGGCCCTTGCGTTCAAGCACCTCAAAGGAAACGGGCTGACCGTTGATAAGAAGCGTCTGGCTCATCTAAACCCCGCCAGCTTGTCATGTGTCCATGCCGAATACTCACTGCCACCGCCTGGCGTTTCCTGAGGCGCGGCAGCCTTTCCCATGAGCAGGTAGGCGGCTATCAGCTTTGCCGTATCGTCATCGGCTGGCAAAGATGCAAATAGCGCGTCTTTATGCTCATTGATAAAATCTGTGCTGACCTTGCCGTCAGCAAATGCATCATTAATGAGCACCTGCATCAGAAATGCGCGGTTAGTAACCACGCCGCCCACACAGCTTTGCAGCAATGCATTGAGCAATGACTGTACCGCTTCGTGCCGGTTAGCACCATATGCCGCAATTTTCGCCAGCATCGGATCGTAGCGCGAAGAAACCGTTACATCGCTGCGGTAGCCATTTTCGCAGCGCACCCCAGGTAAATGCGGCAGGGAAAAATGCGTAAGTTTTCCAGGAGCCGGAAGGAAACCTTTAGCCGTATCTTCGGCATATAACCTTGCTTCTACCGCATGTCCCTTAAGCTTAATATCAGCCTGTGTAATGGCTAGCTTTTTACCTTCTGCTACTTCAATCTGCATGCGTACCAGATCAAGGCCGGTTACCATTTCAGTAACCGGATGCTCCACCTGCAGGCGCGTATTCATCTCTAAGAAATAGAACTCACCCCTGCTGTCGAAAATAAACTCTACTGTACCTGCTCCGACATAACCAATATGCGAGGTGATCTTGAGCGCTGCTTCGTAGAGCCGTTTGCGCGTGTCCTCGGCAAGGCCGGGAGCCGGGCTTTCTTCGATAATTTTCTGGTGACGGCGCTGTATGGAGCAATCGCGCTCGAATAAATGCAGATGCGTGCCATGCGTATCGGAAAACACCTGCACTTCAATATGGCGCGGCTTTACTAAATATTTTTCCATTAGCAGATGGCCGTTGCCGAAGGCATTTTCAGCCTCAGAGCGCGCAGACAAAAGGGCTGATGCCACATCCTGTTCGCGTTCTACCACACGCATGCCCTTACCGCCCCCGCCAGCGGCTGCCTTAATCAGAACTGGAAATCCAATAGTTACGGCTTGCTTTGCAAGGAAGGTCGCATCTTGATTGTCACCGTGATAGCCGGGTACTACAGGTACGCCAATAGACTCGCAGAGTTTACGTGACTCAGCTTTATCACCCATGCGCGAGATCACGCTTGCAGGCGGACCAATAAAAATAAGCCCAGCATTAGTCATCGCCTCTGCAAAACCGGCATTTTCAGATAAGAACCCATAGCCGGGATGAATGGCATCCGCCCCCGTTTTTTTGGCAATATCGACAAGCTGGGCAATATTGAGATAGGTTGCCGCCAGCGTATCGCCTGCAAGCAGGCAGTTCACATCACCCGCCATGGCATGCGGCAAATCTCGGTCATCGGCGGCAAATACCGTAACGGTACGTATACCCATGGCACGGCACGTAGCCACAATACGGCAGACAATTTCCCCGCGGTTAGCAATCAGTACCGTACGGATCATGCCACTCATTTAGCGCCCGTCCATTTAGGTTTACGGCCACTGAGAATAGCGTCCATGCCTTCCTGGCCTTCTTCACTGACGCGGATATTGGCAATGGTTTCCACCGTGTGCTTGGTGCGCGCTTCGTGGTCTTCCCCGGAAAAGCGCGTGACTTCAGCAATCAGGGCTTTTGCATGCTTGCAGGCTTGCGGGCCAGCTTTTAGAAACTCAGAGATAACTTCTTTTTTTGCTGTATCCAATTCCGCTGATTTTACCACGCGGTGCACGAGGCCCATACGCAGCGCATCTTCTGCCTTGAACATCATGCCCGAGGTAAAATACGCCCGTGCGGCAGATACCCCAATTTTTTCGATCACA
>JAGVKI010000044.1 GCA_020050695.1 Alphaproteobacteria bacterium
AAGTGGCTTCTGCACAATTGCAAACCGTGCGCCAGCTATCGGCGCTGGCATCTTTTGTGCCTATGAAAGAAGCTATCCTGCGCGGCGAACCATTCGATATACCACTCGCTCAGATGCTTAACTTCACCAACGGCAACCGCAAGGTAGAGGCATTGGCAGGTCAGCTGCGCCCGATTGCAAAGGAAGGCACGCCATCGCTTTCCACATTAAAAACAGAGTTTAGCGGCCTGCTGCCCAAAGCCCTTGCTTCCGGCGGCGAAACAGGAAGCTTCAGCAATAACCTGCGCTCGCTGATTACCATCCGCAAAACCGGCGAGCAGGCAGGCAGCACCGATGAGGCCATTCTAGCCCGCGCGGAAAAACGCCTTGAGCAGGACGACCTCGATTCTACCCTCAAGGAACTTTCAGCGCTTTCGTCTGCCGCAACCAGTGTCATGGCAGGCTGGACGGAAAAAGCCAAACGCAATATGCTGATACGCAACCTCATCAATGAAATGCAATTGGCGCTTACCCAGGACGTGCCTGCCGTACAATCGAGCATGCCAGCACGCGAAATAGCGCCTGTACCCGCAACCGCTGAACCCGCGCCGGTAGCCAATGCAGCGCCGCCAGCAGTAGAACCCGCGCAGCCTGCTGTCAAAGCACCCGCAGCACCTGTCGCCGATAAACCAAAAGACAAACCTGTTAAAGCCGTCGCCGTGAAACCAGCCACCAAAGAAAAATCACCTGCCAAAACGGCTACCAAGCCCAAGCAGGAAGCCGCACCCGGCGACGACAACGAAACAGGTGAATCCGCCCCTGTAAAGCTACCGGAAAAAGCCCCAGAGAAAATATCCGAGAAACCTAAGGCTCAGCCAGCATCCGGGCCACAATCCAATTATCCGGGCAACTAACCATGCTGAACCTGCTTTTGTTACTCTTTTTCCTGACCTGCCTTGGCATCACTGCCGGCTGGCTGGCTGAAAATCCGGGTAACGTCACAATTTACTGGTTTGATTACCGCATCGATACCAGCTTCAGTTTCCTGCTGGCGCTGGCATTGGTACTGACCGTGGTGCTTTCTTATGCCTATGTGCTGCTGCGTCGCCTCATCCTTGCGCCTGGTAATTTTTCTGAACGCCGCGGCCTGAAACAGCACCGCCGCGGCCTTACCGAAATCACTTACAGCGTTGCGGCGCTTGCTGCTGCCGATGTCAAATCCGCTGAACTGCATACTCGCCGCGCCGAAACATTACTGGGGCGCACGCCGCTGACCCTGCTGCTGTCTGCGCAGATTGCCCGCAGCCAGGGCGATGATGCACGCACCCGCCTGCTGCTCGACCAGATGCTCGATTACAAGGAAACCGAATATATCGCCGCACGCTCCTTAAGCGACGCGGCCAGCAAACAGGAGATTTTCCCTGAAGCGCTGCATATGGCAGAGCGCGCCCATGCCATCAACCCCAAGGACATTAAAAACCTGTTCGGCCTGCACTTACGCCTTGGCCATTGGCAGCAAGCCCATAACACCATTAAGCGCGCGATTAAAAAACACCACATCACCCGCAGCGAAGCGCGCCATTTCCGCTGCCTGGTCTATGTCACGCAAGGCACGCAGCTGCTGGAAACCGAGCAGTTTGACGACGCGTTGAAAATTGCGAATCTGGCTATCAAGGAAGCGCCAGATTATTTGCCCGCCGTACTGTTTGCCGCACGCACCTACGTGGCGGTAAAAGACGAACCCAAGGCTACCAAACTGATCATGCGTTCCTGGGGATATATGCCGCACCCGCAACTAGCTGGCTTGCTGCTGTCCCTGATTTCCAAGCAGCCTAAAGATGCACAAATGAAGCAGGTACAGAAACTCGCTGCCTGCAATCCCGATTCTATTGAAAGCGCCCTGGCAGTAACGCAGGCCGCTATCCACAACAAACTGTGGGACCTTGCGTACCAGACGCTGCAAAAAGTTATCATCCGCGAAGAAAGCGTGCGCGCCTGCCACATGATGGCTGTCATCGAACAAGGTATCTCAGCCGACCCGAACGCAGGCGGCAAATGGTTCACCCGCAGCCAGGTGGCACAGGCCGATCCTGAGTGGGTATGCTCATCATGCAGTCACGCCAGCGACCGCTGGAGCGTCAATTGCCCGTCCTGCAATGAGATCGATTCCATGGAATGGAAAAAGCGCCAGGTTAAATACGCGGTAGCCTGAATTTAAAGCTGTGGCACCAGCACAGGGTTTGGCTGCGGCGCAGGGATTGCTTCTGGTGGCAGCTCTGGAGTTGGCGCAGGGGTTTTATCATCTTTCACCGTAGGCGGCAGGCCAATAAATACAGGGCGGGCATTGGCCACGCGGTTCTGCGGTAGCTGGCTGGAATCATATGGGTGGGTAGGCAGAAGCTGCGTTACAGCCTGCGGTGGTGCCTCAGCACCCGTTCCCTGATACGCAACCAGGCGGTTTTCAGCGCCCGGCATTGGTGAGCGATAGCACAAGACATCATGGAATGAACGATAGCAGTAACTCTGCTCTATTTCACGCGGCCCCTTAGGCAGCTCTGGCGGTGTTGCGACCCATTTTTGTATCTGGTACGAGGTCTTATAGATATTTTCACGCGCTATATTGGCGTAGTGGTTGGTTCTATTCAAAGAATTGCCCACCGCGACTTCCGCGTTATTGACGGCTGCTTCCTTATTTTCCTTCGCAGCTTCCTTGCCCTCGGGCGAACACGCGCCAAGAGACAGAACCAGCAGGACTGAGGTTATAAGATAAGGTTGTTTCATGCGTATTAATACTCCACGTGCGTAAAGTATATAGCAAACCCCGTGCCAGATTAACCGGTTAATGCGCCTTCACTAACCAGCTGTTATTGCGATAGCTTCTTTTTAAGCAGGTCGTTAACAGCTGCCGGGTTAGCCTTGCCGCCAGATACTTTCATCACCTGGCCCACAAAGAAACCAAACAGCTTATCCTTGCCAGAGCGGTACTCGGCAACCTTGTCACCGTTAGCCGCCATCACCTCGTCGATTACTTTTTCAATGGCACCGGTATCGGTTACCTGCTTCATGCCTTTTTCTTCGACAATAGCAGATGCGTCCTTGCCCGTTTCAAACATCAGGTCGAGTACGTCTTTTGCGATTTTTCCAGAGATGGTGTTATCTTCGATGAGCGCAATCAGGCCGCCAAGTTTTGACGCGCTGATAGGCGACTGCTCAATATCCAACCCCAGCTTATTGAGACGTCCAAAAAATTCACCCGTCATCCAGTTAGCCGCCAGCTTGGGGTCATGCCTGGAGGCAAGTTCTTCGTAGTACGCCGTGTATTCCTTCTCCGCCACCAGTACGCTGGCATCATAAGGCGACAGGCCGAACGTATCCATGTAGCGCTGCTTTTTCTCGTCAGGCAGTTCCGGAAGCGATGCTTTAAGCCAGTCAACAAACGACTGCTCCAGCTCCAGCGGCAACAGGTCTGGATCAGGGAAATA
>JAGVKI010000043.1 GCA_020050695.1 Alphaproteobacteria bacterium
AAATGTTAATAAGTATTAACCGGCTGTCGCGCCTGCTTATATATTTTATATAAATAACAAATATTTATATTGGGCGGGTGGGAAAGAAGTGGCGTGAGCAGCGGAAAAAAAGACGTTTATTCGTCGTTTTCCTTGTCCTTTTGCAGGTCCTTGACCACTTCTGGGCTTTGCAGCAGCGTGTTGATATGCTGTGCAACGTCGAAGGATTCGTCGAGTTTGAAAATGATTTTCGGTGTGTGGCGAAGTTTCACGCGCTTGGAAACATGGTGGCGGATTTCTCCGGCAGAGTTGATCAGCGCAGCCAAAATCTTTTCTTTGTTCTGGCCAGCCAGCGGCATAAAAAATGCCGTCGCATTCTTCATATCAGGTGCCACACGTACTTCGGAAATACTGATAGCCGTGTCAAACAAATCCGGTGAGCGGCATTCACCCCGAATGAAAATATCGGAAAGCGCATGGCGAATTTCTTCACCCACACGCAGCGGGCGCTGGCCTGAGTTGCCCTTGCCTGAAAAAAGATCATGTAGTTTTGCCATGGGAGATTCCGTCTACAGGGCGATTACAGGATGATTAAACGGTGCGTGCCAGTTCTTCGATCTCGAATGCTTCGATCTGGTCTTGCGGACGCATGTCATCATAATTTTCAAACGCCATACCGCACTCCAGGCCACTCTTGACTTCCTTGACTTCGTCTTTGAAGCGCTTGAGGGTTTTGAGCGAACCTTCGTGGATCACCACGTTGTCACGCAGCAGTCGTACTTTCGCACCACGTTTGATAATACCTTCGGTCACCATACAGCCAGCCACTTTGCCAACTTTGGTGATGTTGAATACTTCGCGGATCTGTGCGTAACCGAGGAAGTTTTCGCGCAGCGTTGGCGATAGCATGCCTGAAAGCGCAGCCTTCACATCGTCCACCACATCGTAAATGATCGAGTAGTAGCGGATATTGACCTTTTCCTTGGCAGCCAGTTCTTTGGCTTTAGGTGCCGCACGCACGTTGAACGCGATGATCATGGCGCCAGTTGCTTTAGCCAGCGTTACGTCGGATTCAGAAAGAGCGCCGACACCCGAGTGCAGGATTTTCACCATAACTTCTTCGCTGGTGTATTTAGCAACGGAACCAACAATAGCTTCTACCGAACCCTGCACGTCACCTTTAACAATGACAGGCAGTTCTTTGGCATTGGTGCCTGCAGCCTGACCAAACAGCGATTCCATGGTGCGCGTGGAAAGTACCACATTCTGTTCGCGGATACGGCGTTCGCGGTATTCAGCGATGTCGCGGGCGGTCTTTTCGTTTTCTACAACGGAGAAGGTATCGCCTGCTTCAGGAGCCAGGGAAAGACCGAGGATAACCACCGGCATACCTGGGATTGCTTCTTTAATCGCGTTGCCCTTATCGTCCATAATGGTACGTACGCGGCCATAAGCCGGGCCAGCCACTACGATTTCACCGGTGCGCAAGGTGCCCTTCTGGATAAGCAGCGTGGTAACCACACCTTTGCCCTGGTCGAGCTTTGCTTCCACTACTACGCCAGATGCGGCGCGGTTCGGGTTGGCCTTAAGTTCGAGTACTTCTGCCTGAAGCAGCAGGGTTTCCACCAGCTGTCCAAGATTTTCGCCCGTCTTAGCGGAAACCGGCACAACGATCGTTTCGCCGCCAAATTCTTCAGGAATCAGGCCATACTGCATCAGTTCCTGCTTCACGCGGGAAGCGTCAGCGCCTGGTTTATCGATTTTATTGACCGCAACCACAATTGGCACTTCTGCCGCTTTAGCGTGCGCGATAGCTTCTTTGGTCTGTTCCATGATGCCGTCATCTGCAGCAACTACCAGAACCACAATATCGGTGATTTTGGCGCCGCGTGCGCGCATGGCGGTAAAGGCTTCGTGGCCTGGCGTATCGAGGAAAGTGACTTTCTGGCCGCCTTCGAGTTCTACCTGGTATGCGCCGATATGCTGGGTAATACCGCCCGCTTCCTTGGCCGCTACGTCAGTTTTGCGCAGTGCGTCGAGCAGTGAGGTTTTACCGTGATCCACGTGACCCATGATGGTAACAACCGGAGCGCGCGGCATCAGGTCTTCATCAATATCGCTATCTTCATCGCGCAGCACGTTTTCCACGTCGCCTTCGGTGACGCGTTTAAACTTATGGCCAAATTCGCTTACCACCAGTTCAGCGGTATCAGCGTCGATGGACTGCGGCGCCGTTACCATCATGCCCAGTTTCATAAGCACTTTGATTACGTCCACTACGCGTTCTGCCATACGGTTAGCAAGTTCCTGAACCGTGATGGCTTCAGGGATAACGACGTCGCGGATAACTTTTTCAGAATTGTCCTGTCGGCCCATTGCCTTTTTCATGGCCTTTTCGCGCTGGCGGCGGATAGATGCAAGTGAACGCATGCGCTGTTCTTCGATATTGGAAAGCGCCTGGTTTACTGTGATTTTGCTGGATGAACGGCGTTCTTCGCTGCCGCGCAGCTTGAGTTTGCCTTTGCCTTTATCAATACGCTCAGCTTCTTCTTCCGGCGTTTCGTGATGCGTTTTGCCAAGCGGCCTGAGGGGCGCGCCAGGAACAGCAGCAGCGGTAGCTGCGGCAGCGGCTGCCTTCGCTGGATCGGCTGCTTCAGCGGCAGCGGCGGCTGCGTTCTTCTTTTCAGTTAGCAGCGGCGACAGGACAACATCGCTACGCGGAGCGGCTGGTGTTGCTGGTGCTTCTGTCGCAGCAGTTTCCTGCTTATTGCGGCGTGACTCTTCCTGGGCTTTACGCTCAGTGGCGCGGCGCTGCATATCTTCTTCAGCAAACTTAAGCGCATTCATGCG
>JAGVKI010000041.1 GCA_020050695.1 Alphaproteobacteria bacterium
CGGTTAAACAGAACTCTGCCAATGCGGCAACCGCTAACGACCTTTCTACCAATGCCAGCAATATCGCCAATGAAGGTGGCCGGGTAGTAGAAGAAGCGGTAGGCGCGATGCGTAATATTGAAAAATCATCCCAGAAGATTTCCGATATTATCGGCGTAATTGATGAAATCGCCTTCCAGACCAATCTTCTTGCGCTTAACGCTGCGGTAGAAGCGGCCCGTGCCGGCGATGCCGGTAAAGGCTTTGCGGTAGTGGCAAGCGAAGTACGGGCGCTGGCTGGACGTTCAGCATCTGCCTCCAAGGAAATCAAGACGCTGATCAATGAAAGTGCCGGACAGGTGAAAACCGGTGCAAGCCTGGTCAACCAGGCAGGCGATACGCTCAAAGGTATCGTCGGCTCGGTAAAACAGGTGGCGGGGATCGTTTCTGAAATAGCCAGTGCGAGTGTTCAACAGGCAACCGGTATTGACGAGATCAACTCGGCGGTTACCCAGATGGACGAAACCACTCAGCAGAATGCAGCACTGGTAGAGCAGAATACGGCTGCGGCCCAGTCCATGCTGGAGCAGGCACGAAACCTTGAGCAACTGATCGGCTTCTTCCGTGTAAATGCTGGGGCTGAGCGTGAAGTGGTAAAGGCCGTGAAGTCGCCCAGCATAAAGACGGTGGCTGGAAAACCTATCATTATCCCTTCTGCTGCGAAGCGCCAGGTAACGCCTGCCATGATTAACAAGGCATCCAATCACCAGGATGGCTGGGAAGAGTTCTAAGCGCAGGAACAGGTAAGGAGCAGTCGCATGACCAATGCTAATCAGATAGAGCACCAGCGGGAGTTTTCATTCTCCGATAGCGACTTCCGCTTCCTGGCAGGGCTTGCAAACCAGAAAACAGGTATTGTTCTGGCCGAGCACAAGCGTGACATGGTGTACGGTAGGTTAGCCCGTCGTCTGCGTGCCCTGGGATTACAAAGTTTCACGGAGTATTGTGAACTTCTGCAATCCGATGCTGGCCATGACGAACTGCCTAACCTGGTCAATGCCATTACTACGAACCTTACCGGGTTCTTTCGTGAAGCCCACCATTTTGAGCATTTAAAGACAGAGGCGGCAAAATGGCATGAAAACGGTGCAAAACGTATTCGTGTCTGGTCATCCGCGTGTTCTTCGGGCATGGAACCCTATTCGATTGCCATGACCTTGAAGAGCGCCATACCAAATACGGACAAATGTGATGTTCGCATTCTGGCAACGGATATTGACTCTAATATGGTCAATACAGGTATTGCGGGGGAATATACCCTATCGGACGTAGAGCAGGTGCCAGCTGCCAGCAAGCAGTTTATCCAGAATATGGGCGCTGGTAATCGTGTGAAGATGTCGCCTCAGCTAAAGCAGTTGATCACATTCAACACGCTTAACCTGCTGAACCCGTGGCCGATTAAAGGGCCTTTCGATGCAATATTCTGCCGCAATGTGGTCATTTACTTCGATAAGGCTACCAAACAGAAGCTTTTCAGCCGTATGGCGGAACTGCTTCCGATGGGAGGCTGGCTCTATATAGGCCATTCCGAAAACCTGCACGGCATCTCCGATCGCTTTGAGTTGGTAGGCCGCACTATTTACCGGAGGGTCAAATGAACGGGGAACTCACGGTAGATAAACCCTATCCAGGCAACACGGAAAAGACGTGGCTCAGCAAGCCATCGGATGGCGAGGGCGGATATAAGGTTATTAAAATATTTTCCGGTGACTGGCATGTATCCACCAAACCGGGCGAAATGCTCGCCACCATTCTTGGCTCCTGCGTGTCTGCATGTATACGCGATCCAATCCTGGGTATTGGCGGTATGAATCATTTCCTGCTGCCCGGTGATACAGGTGCCGTTCAGGCAAATGAAGCAGCGCGTTATGGCGTATTTGCCATGGAAAGCCTGATCAACGGCATATTAAAAGCCGGTGGCCGCAAGGACAGGCTGGAAATAAAAGTATTTGGCGGCGGTAACGTCATCAATAATTCGGCACGTATTGGCTCAAAGAATGCTGCGTTTATACGCGAGTTTGTGAAGCGCGAGGGGTTTACCATTACCTCTGAGGATTTAGAGGGCGACCTGCCGCGCAGGGTTCATTATTTCCCTGACACCGGCAAGGTAATGATGCGACGCCTCCATCGCAAGGAAGAACTCAAAGTGGTGGAAGAAGAAAATCGTTACCGCAAGGCGATTGCCGCCAAGCCGGTCGAAGGCGATATTGATCTGTTTTAAAGGAGGCAGCGTATGAAGAGAATTACCGTACTTATCGTCGACGACTCTGCCCTTATTCGCAAGGTCTACAGCGAGTTATTAAGCGACATCGCCGATATAGAGGTCATAGGGACAGCTGTAGATGCGCAGGATGCACGTGCAAAAATCAAGCAGCTCAACCCGCAGGTTATTACGCTGGACGTGGAAATGCCGGGAATGAACGGCCTTTCTTTCCTGGAAAAGATCATGAGTCTGCGCCCTATGCCGGTGATCATGGCATCCACTCTTACCCATAAAGGGGCAGAAGCCACCATTCGTGCTTTGGAGTTGGGTGCGTTTGATACCATTGCTAAACCCGCAGGTACGCAGACACACGATACCCTTTGCGTACTGAAAGATGAGCTTATTACCAAGATACGCGCAGCCGCTCAGGCCAATATTACTGCGAGCAAAGGCCTTACTGCTGGTACTGCAAGTCGGTTATCATTTTTTCCACCTGTGGGCCAGGTAAGCATGATTGCAATCGGCTCATCTACCGGAGGAGTAGAAGCACTGCGTGAGATTTTCCAGCAATTGCCTTCAAACTGTCCGCCGATTGTCATCACGCAGCATATGCCAAAGCAATTTACTCCTTCCTTTGCAGAGCGCCTGAACAGCCTATCAGAAGTAAATGTAACAGAGGCTGAAACTGGCCTGAGACTAAAGGTCGGGCAGGCCTATCTGGCGCCTGGTGGAAGGCATCTAAGCATCAAGAAGCAGGGCAAGGAATGGATATGCCATGTAGAGGAGGGGATGCCGGTATCCGGGCACCAGCCATCGGTAGATGTATTGTTTTCTTCGGTTGCAGCGGCGGCGGGCAATAAAGCGGTCGGAATTATTCTAACCGGGATGGGAAAGGATGGCGCTGCCGGAATGCTTAGAATGCGTGAAGAAGGAGCCTACACTATCGGCCAGTCGGAAAGCAGCTGCGTGGTATATGGCATGCCAAAAGCAGCAAAATCGCTGGGAGCCGTACAAACCGAACTGCCTCTTTGCGAAATACCGGCGCATTTGCTTTCGTACCTCTCGCAGGAAAGGAAGGCCAGCCATGGCTAAATCCATACCCCATTTAACGGAAATGCCTGAAACACTGCAGGACGAAAGCCGCGCAGCACTTTCCACTACATTCTCCGTAGCATCGGTAGGTATTGCCACGCTTAATATGCTTGAAACCCTTCTGCCTGCAGCCGCCGGGGAAGTGGAGCGCGAGAGCCAGTCGCTTTCCGGGCATTTCATGACTCTTGCAAATTACATCGAAGCTAACGGCAGCCAGGTTCCGCACGAAGTAACGGAAGCGTTGCACGGCATCGTCATGCGCATGCAGTTCCAGGATCGCAATACGCAGGTTATGGAGAATACCGTCTGTATTCTTGAGCGCTATCGCAGCATGCTTGAGGATGTTTGCGGAAACATCGAAACCATGCGCAAAAGCGATATTGCCATAGGACAGAATGTTTCGCAGGCGGTGGAAAAGATTCTCTCGGGAATCCGTCTAAGTGACATTCGCAACCGCTATGTAGAAGCGTTGAAAAAAGCCAAGGTGCATACCGACGGTCACCTGAGCGAAGAAGTGGCTGAACCCGTCGATGGAATTGAATTTTTTTAGGAGTAATATTATGGCTGTAGATAAAAATATGAAAATACTTCTGGTCGATGATTTTAAAACGATGCTGAAACTTACTGGCAGTATGCTGGGACAAATGGGTTTTAAAAATATTGAAGAAGCAACCGATGGCAGCATGGCGCTCAAAAAATTAAAAGAGCAGAAATACGACCTTATCCTTTCTGACTGGAACATGGAGCCGATGACAGGTTTGGAACTGCTCAAAAATGTACGTAGTGATGCTGCGCTTAAAGCCATTCCTGTGATTCTTATTACCGCAGAAAGCAAGCCCGAGAATATTATCGTAGCGAAGCAAGCGGGCGTGAATAATTATATTGTAAAGCCGTTTAATGCGAATACACTTAAAGACAAGCTGGCTGCTGTTATTGGCTCATTCTAGGAGATTATGATGCCCCAACATAATTCTGTGGCGCTTAAGGCGCTGTATGCGCAGATTGAGGAAATCGTTCTGCATTTTAAAGAAATCCGGGGAGAAGCGGCGGGTATTGTGCGCACCAGCCAAATGCCGGATGCCACGCTTCATTTAAATGATGTGCTGCAATCGACTGAAGAGGCTGCCATTACCATTTTAGATGCAGCTTCGGCCATCAGTGCCCTGGCAGAGGATAAAAGTGTTTCACCGAAAATACGTGAAAAAATATCGGAGCAGGTGAGCCGTATTTTTGAGGTTTCAAGCTTTCAGGATATTAGCGGTC
>JAGVKI010000046.1 GCA_020050695.1 Alphaproteobacteria bacterium
ATGTAAAGGGTGCGATTAAAAGCGCGCCATCTGCAATAGGCAAGGGTTCTGTTTCGCACGGTCTGATGAATGCCGCCTTTATTGGCGGTTCTGCGCTCTCGATGTTTGGTGATGCGCGCACCTTCAGCCAGAACCTTGAATCACTGCGTCAGATGTATGCCGATATGACCGGTGAAGACGTAAAGAACGTTTCTACCGTAAAGTTGCTTACGGGCTCGGTGCCTGATTCGGTGGCCGCTGCACGTTCGCACCTGGTTAAGCAGTTCGGCATTAAGCAGGCATTTGATATTGGTAACATTGCGCTCAACGCGATGATGATTCTCAATCATAAGATGGCCAGTGGCTGGAAAGCCTTTGCGGCCTTTGGCGCAGTAAGTGCTGCCTCCATGGCTGTAGATGCGGTGATGGGTGAGTCTATTCTGCCTATCCACAAGGCATTCAGCGATGCCTATAAAACCGGTCAGGAAATCCCGCCGCAGTTTTATGCAGCCTATGTATTTGCAGCCAGCAAAGATCTGCGCTCACATGGTGAGAAGGGGCAGGAATTTGCCATGCAGGTTGCGCAGGAATATGCAGCTGAGAAAGTAAGTCCTGGTCAGTTGCTGCGCGAAATTGAAAGCGGCAAACTGATGGAACGCGTGAAGCAGATCAGCGTGAAAGCCGACAGGGCTCAGGCTGGTGTGCAGGAAGATACCGCACAGGAGCAGATAGTGACACGTACAGCTGAACAGCGTGGTGAACGTCCTGTAGTGGGTAAGTTCACCAGTAAATTAAATCAAGAGGCTCAAATGGCCGCAGTGGGGCATGGTATCGCCTAACGCTGCAACATAGAAAAAACAGGAAATACTATGGTAGCCTATAACAATAATAACAACACAGGCGGATACAAAGGAACTGGTGTCCAGACCGATACAGCTGAATCAGCTATTGGGATGGGACGTGCGGTTGCTGGCTTTGTTCCGGGCACACCCGGTAAGGTTGCGGATCTCGCACTGGCAGGCTTGCAAGGCGATGTTGAAGGCGAAAAAGAAGAGCAGCGCCTGAAAGACACTGGCCTTAATATTAACAAGCACGAAGGCAAATTTAACCCCTCTGTAAAAACCCACCTGGAAAAACTTCGCGGACGTTGGAGAGGCCGGCTCGGTGAAGCTGGCGTTTCATTGGGCGGGGTAGCGGCAGGCGGTACTGCTGGAGTTGCGCTTGCTGGCGCTTTAGGTGTCGCAGGTGGTTTTGTAATACCCGTTGTAGGTGCTCCAATTGGCGCGGCAGCAGGTTCACTGATCGGCGGTGCTATCGGCGGCGGCGTTGCAAGCAAGGCGTATAACACAGCTTTCCCAATGGACGATAAAGACGAAGTTGACCTCATGATAAAAATCGTTGAAGCACAAAAGCAGGGGCAGGCTATACCCCCAGAGGCTATTTTTGCGCAATGGGCGGCCCAGCAGAAGGGAAGCATGGATATTCAGCTTAAGAAAGATTTGTACTCAAGGACAGGCCTGACCAACTTCAACGATGCAGTTGAGCAGGGTAAGATGGCTGAACTCAATGCCATGATGAAGAAGGACGAGTACGAAATCCCAATGCGTGCTTATATGGGGGTATCCCCTGATTATGAGAACCCTGATAAGCGAGTATCAGAGCAGGTGGCTGAATGGGTAAATACCGGTATGCTGCAGGGCAAGGACTTGTTGCTTGGCAGTGCTCACATTCCTAATATGTCGCTGGCGGATGCGCAGCGCGAAGGCTATTTAAGCGACGACCTGGCAGCACCAACCCTGCAAATGGGGCTTGATAACCGCAGCCAGAAAGAACCCTCCTACAGCATGTCTGTGTAATTCGATTTATATTCCAAATCCCGAAAGCCCGCTTTTAGCGGGCTTTTTTTATTTCCACCTATTCAGGAATTTTACTTATGGCGTTTATTGAAACACGTTTTCCTACGGATATTGCGTATGGCTCTTCCGGCGGCCCGGAATACTCAACCGATATTGTCATCACGCAAAGTGGGTATGAGCAGCGCAATGCCAACTGGGTTCAGGCACGTGCCAGTTATAACGTAGCGCATGGCATTAAAAGCCAGGCCCAGCTAGATATATTAATAGCTTTCTTTCGTGCGCGCAGGGGCAGGGCTGACGGCTTTCGTTTTAAGGACTGGACCGATTTTAAAGCAGTTTCCCAAACCATAGGTGTGGGGGATGGCAGCGAAATTGAATTCCAGCTTGTTAAAACCTATAGCAGCGGTTCAGTAACGCAAACACGCACTATTACAAAACCAGTATCTGGCACTGTCAGCATATATTTTGATAGCGCATTGCAAGACGAGAGTGTTTATGAGGTGGACAGCACGACAGGTATTGTGACGTTTGACTCTCCACCTGCAAGCGGCGTGGAAATTACGGCGGCTTTTGAATTTGATGTACCGGTGCGTTTTGACACCGACCGTTTAAGCGCCAGCCTGGATTCTTACGCAAGCCACAGCTGGTATGATATTCCGCTAGTCGAAATCAAACTATAGGGTTTCCATGAAAACGATTTCCGAAGAACTTGCCGCACATATTGCCGGTGAAGTAACCACACTTGCCACTTGCTGGAAACTTACCCGAAAAGATACAAGCGTGCTCGGCTTTACCAATCATGATAAGGATATTGTGATTGATAGTGTATTATACAAAGCATCTACCGGTTTTACGCCGAGCACCATTGAAAACACAGGTACACTCAGCGTGGATAACCTGGATGTGGAAGGTATGCTTTCTGCGGGTAGTCTTACTGAGAGCGATATATTGGCCGGTTTGTATGACTTTGCTGATATTGAGATATTCCAGGTTAATTATACGGATCTTACGCAAGGCCGGCTTATTCTTAAAAAGGGCTGGCTAGGTGAGGTATCACTGCATAAACAGCAGTTTATTGCAGAGGTGCGGGGGATGACACAAAAATTGTCCCAGACCATTGGGGAACTCTATTCCCCTTCATGCCGCGCGGCACTCGGTGATAATCGATGCAAGGTAAGCATGGCCGCTCATACGGTTACAGGCATTGTAACTGCTTCCAGTTCCGGTCAGCATATAACGGATGCAGACAGGGACGAAACCAGCGGGATATTTACCTCGGGTGTTATTACCTTTACCAGTGGCGCGAATAGCGGCATCAGTATGGAAGTGAAAGAATATATTCTGACCTCTGGTGTCGGCGGGCAGATCATATTGGTGCTGCCATTACCCTATCCGGTTGCAGAAGGTGATAATTATAGCTTAACAAAAGGTTGCGACAAGACGGTTGCAACCTGCAGGCAAAGGTTCAATAACATATTGAATTTCAGGGGGGAACCGCATGTGCCCGGCCTTGATCGTATGCTTGAGACAGCAGGTACAAGAACAACGTAAACTATTGGTTGTTTTAATGTTTTGTTTAGCTATGCCGTTGTATATTTCATGTAGAACAAACGAATAAAGATACTCCTATGGAAATTATTCAGACATTCACACGCGGTCTTATTTCAGTCATGAAAGTGCTGGGCGCTCCATTGATGTACCGCTACCCGTATCGCACCTCTGCTGAAGGGTTGCATGCGGATTGGATGAATATTGGCAAGGATATTGAAAGCGTCATGTCGAAACTTCAAGAACATGCGGATTATGGACAACGAGACGAGTAATACTCAGCAGGATCCTTTTGAAAAACGCCCTATTAAAACTGGCGGGTACCGTCAGCAGGGTGGCAAGGATCGCATCCAAAACAGGACGGTAGAGATTCTGCCGCACCCTGAAGTGCTCGAAAGTTATAATTATGTGGTGGATGGTTCAGCTAAAATGATCCTGACCATGTTTGAAATTGAACAAAAACACCGCCATGAGTGGGAAACGCAGGCACTGAGCATTTACCGTTTTTCTACCATGCTTGGCCAGTCACTGGGCTTTTTGATCGCGGTATCGGTATTTATTTCTGCCAGTGTTATCGGTATTTACGGCAATACCACCATTGCTGCCTTTATCTGGGTATTTGGTATGGCGATTGTAGTAATGGCAGGCCTGGTATGGGCATATGCCAAGAGCATGGGCCAGCGTCCGTTGTTTGCCCGCCCGACCATGCGCACGCATTTCCGTCCGCAGAAAGAAAAAGAGCGCGTCGAAACGCCCGAAGAGTAATCCTCTAACCATCTATATGTATGACCCACGCCATTGTAACAGCTGCACGCAGCTGGCTGGGTACTCGTTTTCATCATCAAGGCAGAATCAAACAAACCGCTACCCATAAAGGGGGCGTTGATTGTCTTGGCCTGCTTACAGGAATCGCGCACGAACTAGACTTGCGTAGTGGCGATGGCACCCCGCTGGCCGCTTTTGATGAGACCGATTATCCCCACCAGCCCGATGTAATACGTCTAAAAACACGCCTGAATGCATTGCTCAACGCTATAGCTATAACCGACATACAGCCCGCAGATATATTGCTGCTGAATGTTGATGGCTCTGCGCAGCATTTGGCGATAGTCACTGATTTAGGAGATGAACTGGGCATTATCCATGCCTACGCACCTGCGCGGCAGGTGGTTGAACATCATCTAGACTCTTATTGGAACGCAGCCATTAGCGCCGCATTTCGCATCTAAACATCATATCCGGGATTATTATGGCATCTATTGTGTTAAGCGCTGTCGGCTCTAGCATTGGCAGCAGCACCGGCCTTCCATTTGCATCAACTATTATTTCCCAATTGGGCAGTAACCTTGATAGCGTTATTTTTCCTTCCTCAAAAAAGGCAAAGAACTATGAGGGCCCGCGCCTGGCTGACCTGGCGGTGCAGACTTCCACCTATGGCAAGAGCATACCCATTGTGTATGGCACTATGCGTATTGGGGGCAATATCATCTGGTCGCAGCCTATTAAAGAGACGGTCAATACCGTTACCAGTTCGTCTGGCGGCGGTGGCGGCAAGGGAGGTGGCGGCAAGGTTACGCAAAGTTCCACCAGCTACAGTTACAGCATTACTCTTGCGATTGGCATATGTGAAGGTGCGGTAGATGAGGTGCTACGTATATGGGCGGATGCCCGGCAGCTTGATTTGTCGCAATATACCCTGCGCATCTATAAAGGCGATGAAGAGCAGCTTCCAGATAGCCTGATACAAGCCATTGAAGGCAGCGATAACACACCTGCATATCGCGGCCTTTCCTATGTTGTGTTCGAGGATTTCCAGTTAGCTGAATACGGAAACCGCATTCCTAACTTTACGTTTGAATTGCGTAAAAAAGCCCAATATCCCGACTATGACGGCGAGA
>JAGVKI010000072.1 GCA_020050695.1 Alphaproteobacteria bacterium
GCCGACCGCATTGAAACGGAAGGTGACCACCGGTTCGTTGTTCTTGTCGTCAAACGAGGTGTGGGCATCTACCAGCATGTCGCCAGAGAGTATGACATTGCTGATAACCGGGTATTTTCGCGGGCTCTCACCATTCCTGAGGTTGCGCGAGTCCTGCGTAAGCACACGTGTGCCCGATGGCACCATGCCGCGCTCTACATCTTCGCTGGACACATCCGGGTTCAATAAATGGAAGGTCATTTTTGCTGTGCGGCCAAGCAGGTTTTTTAGATGTTCCGGGTTAGCCAGGCCGGGCACCTGCAGCAAAATGCGTTTTTCGCCCTGCCTTTGGATAATGGGTTCCTTGGTGCCTGTTTCATTGACGCGGCGGTCTACGATCTCCAGCGACTGTTCCAGCACCTGCTGGCGGCTGGCGATAAGCCATCTTTCGCCAAAAGTTACATCAAAATTTTCGCCATTTTTGGTAACTACCAGGTCAGGGCTTACTTTTTTCAGCACCTGTTCTACTTTGTCTTCATCGGCCACTTCGCGCAGGCCAAATACCACCTTGCCATCGGTTGCGGCGAGGTTGCGATAGCCCATTTTCTCTTCACGAAAGGCAGTGCGTATATCATCGACCAGCGTGATAAGCTGTTCGCGCATATAGGCATCGAAATCAATTTCCAGCAATAGCTGCGAGCCGCCCTGAAGATCGAGGCCGAGCGTTACGGGATGCTGCGGATACCAGCTGGGAAGGTAGTCCGCGCGTGCCTTTTCACTCATCAGGCTTGGGATCGCCAATATGATGAACACAAGGCACGAACTTATGATAAGGAAAATTTTCCAGCGGGGGAAATGAAGCATCAGATACCTGTTTAATAGTCAATGGGTAGCGCGGACGGTAGCCCGAACTCGTATTTGCTGCAATGGAAAATCGAAAACGTAAAGTGCGCAGTGCTTAGTTGTCGTTAGCAATCGCGCCGTCAGCCTTATCCGAACTGATTTCGGAAATGGAGCCGCGTGCTACGCGCACTTTTACGTTTGGAGAGATTTCAAGCACGATGACATCATCGCCTTCAAACTTGCTGATGGTGCCGATAAGGCCGCCATTGGTGATAACCTTGTCGCCCTTCTGAAGTGCCTTCATCATTTCCTGGTGCATGCGCACACGCTTTTGCTGCGGGCGGATCAGGATGAAGTAGAAAATGAAAAACAACATGCCGAGGATCAGCAGATTGTCCATCATCATCTTTTCAGCGGATAATTCGTAAGGCGAACCTTCAGGAACTTCAGTTGCGCCAGCAGCGGGCTGCAATGCTTCAACTGCCGGTGCTTGATTTGCCTGGGCGTCGCTGATGACAAATGGGATGGTCATAATAAAATGATGTAACTAATTATTTAATTTTCGCTTCGTTGAATACGACATGCTTGCGCACAACTGGGTCGTATTTACGGAAAGAAAGTTTTTCAGTCTGCTTTTTTGGGTTCTTTTTAGCAACGTAGTAGAACCCGGTGTCAGCGGAACTAACCAATTTAATCAATACGATATTCTTCTTAGCCATGACGGTAACCTTATATAAATGAGGCGGCTAACATATACTCCGTCGCGCCCCTGTCAAGTATAAACTCAGCCGCGCGCCTGCTGTGCCTACAAATAGCCAAATGCGCTAAATATTTTGACTTTTGTAGCGCTTTATAGCATTCCTGCTCATCTACCAGTTAACGTTTCCTGCTTGAAGGCCTGTTAATGTCCCAGAAAATAAGAAAAGTAGTGTTTCCCGTAGGCGGTTTGGGCACACGCTTTTTACCTGCCACCAAATCCATGCCCAAGGAAATGCTGCCGGTTGTAGATAAGCCGTTGATTCATTACGCTTTTGAGGAAGCGCAGGCGGCAGGTATTGAGCAGTTCATTTTCGTCACCGGGCGTAATAAGCACCCTATTAATGACCATTTTGACCATGCGTTTGAACTTCAGAACGTGCTTTCTGGCCGCAATAAGCAGGACGAACTGCACCGCACCAGCGACTGGCTGCCCCCGGCAGGCAGTGTAAGCTTTGTACGCCAGCAGGAGCCTCTTGGCCTGGGCCATGCCGTATGGTGCGCCCGCCATATTATCGGTAATGAGCCGTTTGCCGTTATTCTTGCTGACGATATGGTGCTGGCCGATAAGCCCTGCCTGCAGCAGATGGTGGAAGCCTATGCCACCGTACCGGGCAGTAATATCCTCGGTGTAATGGATATTCCTCCGCAGGACACCGGAAGCTACGGTATTATTGATATTGAGAATAAAGATAATGCAGGCTCGCAGCTGGTGAAGGCGAAGGGGCTGGTTGAAAAGCCCGCGCCTGATAAGGCGCCGTCGACCCTGTCTATTATCGGACGCTATATACTCCAGCCTGAGGTGTTTGATATTCTCGGTAGCCAGAAGCCTGGCGCTGGCGGCGAAATCCAATTGACCGATTCGATCAACCAGATGACGGCCAAGCATTCGACCTACGGTTATCGCTTTGACGGCGTGCGCTATGATTGCGGCGGACTGGTCGGGTTTGTGGCCGCGAATGTGGCTTACGCCCTCGCCCGTCCTGAAATCAAGGGACGCATGGTGGAAGAATTAGAAAAAGTGTATGAACGCAGTGGCGTTGCACAGAAAAAATAACCCATAGGACATAAGTAGAAGTTATGCAGATAGCAGTTATAGGTTCGGGATATGTCGGCCTTGTATCGGGCGTTTGTTTTTCGGAATTTGGTTTCCGCGTTACCTGCGTCGATAATGACAGCGACAAGGTCGCAAAGCTCCAGCAGCAGATCATGCCTATCTATGAACCAGGTCTGGACCTGCTCGTGGAAAATAACCGCCGTGCTGGCCGCCTGTCTTTTTCTAATAACCTGAAAGAGGCGGTTATCAATGCTGACGTGGTGATTATTGCCGTGGGCACTCCCCAGGGCGATAACGATATTATGCCAGACATGAGCCACCTGGAAGCAGCGGTGAAAGAAGTGGCAAAGGCCATTTCCAAATATACGCTGGTGATCGTGAAGTCGACCGTGCCGGTGGGCACCAACCGCCATGTCGCAAAGCTGATTTCCAGCACCAACCCCGAAGCGGATTTTGATGTGGTATCTAACCCTGAATTCCTGCGCGAAGGCATGGCCATCAAGGAATTCATGTCGCCTGACCGTGTGGTAGCTGGTGTTGATTCGCGCCGCGCACGCGACCTTATTACGCGCCTGTATGAACCTATCTGCCTGAATGGTGCGCAGTTGTTCTTTACCACGTTTGAAAGCGCGGAAATGATCAAGTATGCCGCTAACAGCTTTCTTGCGATGCGCGTCGCATACATCAACGAGATTGCAGATCTGTGCGAAGCCACCGGCGCTAACATTCGTGATGTTGCAAAAGGCATGGGTATGGATCATCGCATTGGCAACAAGTTCCTCAGCCCCGGCCCCGGCTATGGCGGTTCGTGCCTGCCTAAGGATACCAACGCGCTCAAAGGCATTGGCCGCAGTAATAATACGCCGCTGTCGCTGGTGGAAGCAACCATTGCCAGCAACGAAGCGCGCAAAGAGCGCATGACCAAGAAAATCATTGAAATGGCAGGCGGTGATGTTTCAGGTAAAACCATTGCCATTTTGGGCCTTACCTTCAAGCCCGGCACCGATGATATGCGCGAAAGCCCAAGCCTGGTAATCATTCCGGCGCTTCTGGCGGCTGGCGCGAGCATCCGCGCTTATGACCCGCAAGGTATGAAAGAAGCTGCGAAATATTTGAGCGGCAATATCAGCTGGTGCAAAGACGAATACGATGCCATGGAAGGCGCCGATATGCTGGTGCTGCTGACCGAGTGGAATGAATTCCGTAGCCTTGATCTCAAGAAGGTGCGTGGCCTGCTCAAGAAGCCAGATGTGGTTGACCTGCGCAATGTGTACAAGCGTCAGGACATGCAGCGCTTCGGCTTCCGTTATATCTCGGTTGGCCGCCGTCCGGTAGAGCCCGGCCAGCCATGGATTCCCGATCTTAATATGGATGACGAAGAAGCCGCCTAACCGCGAGCGGCTGCGGCGCTGCGCGTGGTGAGTTGATCGCGTAAGGCTTTAAATTGTGGAATTTCGCATTGTAATTCCGGCCAGTGATAGCTGTGCTTTCCTGTTTCGGCATCGGGGCTGAACGCTGGATATAGAAACGCAGGTTCGCCTGTGCGCAGCAGTTCTGCTGAAACCAGAGAACCCGCATCAATGATATAGGGTGTGCCGTCCTCGGCCAGTCCTACATTTTCCATTTTATTATCGCGAAACAGCAGCCTGTATTGTGCCTGCATCTCATGGCATAGCGCCTTTATATGCGCGGGTGTGACATCTTTGGTGTTGAGGTATGGGCACACCGACATGACGATTGGTGCGCCGCCCATATCAAAGCCAATGGTAACGCTGGCCATATCCTGTAATACAGGCGCGAGTTTAGGCAGCGGCGTTTGCCCGTATTGTTCGACTTCCGTTCTGATTTTTACCAGCAGTTTGTCATCCAGCTTATAAATCCGCGTGTTATGACCACGCTCAGTCGCTAGTGTCAGTTCCTGCGGATCAATCCCCCACCTGCGTAAGTTGCGCTCGGCATTGGCGGCCATATCGCTGCCGATATAGGTGCCAAAGGTTGCCTGCACATCACGAAACAGGTCGCTTTTGGCAGGGGTGCTGCTCATGGGCGGTTAGCGGCCACTATAGGCAGGCACTTCCTGTGGCGGAATCCATATGCCTGCGGGTTCTTTGCCGCTCTGGTAGAAAATATCAATAGGTATGCCGCCGCGCGGATACCAGTAGCCGCCAATACGAATCCATAGCGGCTTTACCGTTTCGATCAGGCGCAGCGCAATGGCGACCGTGCAGTCTTCATGGAAAGCGCCGTGGTTACGGAACGAGCCGAGGAAGAGCTTGAGCGATTTGCTTTCGATCAGGTAGTCTTTGGGCACATAATCAATGACCAGATGGGCAAAGTCTGGCTGGTCGGTGATCGGGCAAAGCGAAGTAAATTCCGGGCAGGTAAAGCGCACGCAGTAAGGCACGCCGGGATGCGGGTTTTTAACGCGCTCGAGTTTTGCTTTATCAGGGGAAGCCGGAAGGCCGGTTTGTTTACCCAGTTGGGTAAGGCCGGTTTTAGCGGCAGGTTTTTTAGTGGTGCGTTTCATAGGGTCTCCCGCAATAAGGTGCCAAAATACTGTGATCTGGCAGCCATTCTTGCGGGAGAGAGCCCATTTCGCAACTGTTTTTACAGCTACACGAGGAAATAGATGGAGCCGAACAGCATGGCAGCATAGGCAGCGTTCTGCATGCGCGGCGAAAATACCGAGGTGGCGCGTGACAATAGTACCGACCCAAACAGTATCCATACCACGTGGCCGGTAAGGTTGAGCGCCGCCAGCAGCAGCGTGAGCTTGAGCACTCCTGCCTCCAGCATGTCGTTGTAAGCCAGGAACTGGGTGAACATCATCACCTGCATGACCCATGCCTTAGGGTTGATAGCGGTGACCAGCAGACCATCAAAAAACGACAGGCAATGCGGCTGCTGCCTGCCCTCAGACATGGCGGCTTTCAGGAAGGTAAAGCCAAGCCAGACGATATAGGCAATGCCTGCATAACGCATGATGGTAAACAGTACCGGCACGCGCAGCAGCAGTTCGCTGATGCCATAGCCTGCCACCAGCGATTGCAGGATAAAAGCAATATCAATGCCCATAAGAAACGGGATTGAACGTTTAAAGCCAAACTGGGCGCCGTTGGAGGCAAATAAGGTATTAGCCGGGCCGGGGCTATAGACCAGCGGGAACATAACCAGTAGCCAGGCAGTCAAAAACGGTAGTGAAATCATAGGGTCTCCTTAGGGTTTATGCGCCTTAAGGATAGGTATTCGCTGTGATTATGTGCATTCAATCTGGATAGTTCCGGTGTTTTCTTTTTGCAATTTTATTCCATTTATTGCAAGATTCTTGCATGACGACCAGAAGCCTTGATAAATGCGACCTTAAAATACTCGATCTGCTGCAGCGCGATGCCTCCATACCGCTAAAGCGGCTTGCGGAACTTTGCCATGTGTCCGAGGCGACCGGCAGCCGCCGTGTGGCAGCGCTCAAAAAGAGCGGCTATCTTGGCAAGCAGGTGATGCTGCTTGACCGCAGGAAGCTTGGACTCGGGCTTTCGGTATATGTACTGGTGGCTATGGAGCATGAGCATACCGCTCCGCTTAAGAAGTTTGAAGACCGCCTGCGCAAACACCCCAATGTCATGAATATCAGCTTTATCAGCGGCGATTTCGACTATCTCATGCATATCGTGGTTAAGGACATGCAGGAATACCATGATTTTGCCGAAGCGCATTTCGTGGATGAAAACCATGTGAAGAAATACCACAGCATGTTTGAGATGAAATCGCTCAAAGACAATCATATCATTCCCATAAACATAGGATGACAGATGGGCAGAGGACATTCGCTTACTGAAGAAGAAGACGCGTTCCTGGGATATGTGCAGGGAATGCGAAATTCCGTCGGGAAACGCTTTATCATGCATCACATAGACGAGTACGGCTTTGAGTCGTTTGAGCAGTTCTGGGATAAGATGAAAGTGGCGCGTTTCAAGGAACCCCCTGAACTTGAATTGTCCGAGGAAGAGCGCGAGTCGCTCGCCAATGCCATTCACGCAAGTACCCGGCGCATGTTTCTTGAAAAAGGCGCAGGTGCCTTGCTGACCGTGTTTGGCTTTAGCGCTGGTAAAAGTGGCGTCGATGACCTGACACAAGGTTCCAAGGGGCGTCGCACTATTCCTGTCGATGACGCTATGGATATTGTGCTCAAGC
>JAGVKI010000148.1 GCA_020050695.1 Alphaproteobacteria bacterium
AGGCTGCTGATCCACACCGCATCGAATTGCTGCCTGATGTTTCTGGCGTCTTTGACTTCCATGGTTTCCACAATCAGGCCGCTCAGGCCGTTATGGGCTTCAATGGCGCGCACCAGCGGCTTTGCCTGCAACAGGCGGCGCAGTTTTCCAAGGCGGATACCCGGAGTGGTGCCTATTTTACTGACAGCAGTATTCAACTGGGTGGACGAGATGTCTGCGACATATTGGGTTTCTATCAGTTCACCGCCCCACCCGGCCAGCAGGTCGATTACTTTCTGGCGGGTGGTGGCCTGCACGCCTTCTTTCCAATCGTCGCCATGCACCACATAATCCGGGCGCAGCAGCATCAGGTTTTCGCTGTAATCCAGTGTATGCTGGGGGATGACCTGGTCGACGCCCTTGATGTTTTCAATAATCTCACGGCGGTGCTCATAATCGAGATAAGGAAGCCGCTTGTAACTGGCAATTGCCTTATCGGTGAGCAGCCCTACCACAACCCGTCCGTACTGGGTTGCCGTTTTAATAACATTGAGGTGTCCCCGGTGCACCAGGTCGGCGCTCATGCCTATGTAAACGGTTTTTTGCATTATTGGTAATTCTCCCATGTTTTATTGCCGACATCATAACTATTCTTGTATCGCGTACAAGCGGTGCGTATTAGTGCGTTGAAATCATGCATCTCTATCCATATGGTAGGGCCATATGGTAGGACTATTACTAATGGCTGGTGAATAATAATGATTCTATTCCTGTTCCTTTGGGTGCTCCTGGCGGTCAATGCCAGTGTGATTTATTTGCATAACCAAACGGATATGCAATGGGAGTCTGTTGTTCTTTTTATGGCTGGCGCCATGAGTTTCTGCCTTGTCAGCGCAGCGGCGGCGTGGCTTTGCCTGCTGCCTTTACGAAAACGCCTTCCCGAAAAACTGCTTCAGGGTGCCGGGTGGATAGGCGTTGCCGCTACCCTTTACGTTGCTGCTAAAATATTCATCTACCCTAATGAGGTGGGTGAGGTTATGGACATCCGCATCGCCCTTCGCAATGTGCAGATACCCGTTGTCATCAACCTGCTTATTTTTGCGGCCTGCCTGGTGGCTGCCCGCTATATTATCCGCTTTGAACCGGTGAAAAAAGCCATGGTAACCATGGCGTTGTTATTGCCATTTGGTATCGTGGCGTCGCAGTACCAGGTAGAGAGATACTCCCCGCGCGACCTGCCGGTGCCAGAAAACAGCGTGTTTATTTTGCTATTCGATATGGCCTCCGCGCCTTTACTGTATGACCAGATGCCTACAAATCCCCTGTACCAGCGCACGTTTGCAGATTTTACCGCTTACCCGAATACGATTGCTCCCGGGCTGCTTACGAAGATTTCGCTGCCCAGGATATTTTCAGGACGCAATATCAATCCGCCAGACGTGAACACGCTGGTCAGGCAGGGGATTGAGGAAAATGGTTTTAGTAAAATCACCAATGCCCATACAACGATTGTTTATAGAAAGCCCTTCCCCAACTGGTATTGCAAATCTCCGAATGTGGATTGCAAAAATATCAACATGGGTAATAAGAAGTGGCTGGTGCAGATGTACGACATGGATTACATGATCGCCTGGCTTGCGATGAAGGTGATTCCTGCGCCTGTATTACATTATAAAAGGCTGCCGAAAGTCAGCCGATACTTCCCTGCGCCGAAAGAAATGGATAAAGCGGTGGTATTTGATGGATTTTCAATGCTTTCACCGATTGAGAATGCCCCGCCAGAGATATTCCTGTTTTATTCAATGGTGACACATCATGACTATCATGTCCTGGATGCAGAATGTAAATTCAACCGTAGAACCTCCAGTATTCGCACGCATCATAAATGCAGCCTGAAAATCATGTCGCTCTTTGTGGACCGCTTGAAGCAAATAGGCAGGTATGACAGTTCAACGATTATTATGATGTCCGATCACGGTCCTGCACTCTATTCGCTCCCTAGAAGTTCGCCTTTTGCCAAGAACCTGTCCGAACCGTTATACAAGTTTTTCCAAAGCGGGCGCTATCATGGCCAGAAACTGCCTGTTGGCGCCAGCCAGATCCACCGGCTTATTTCTACCATGATGATTAAGTATCCGGGTAGCAAGCAGTCCGGCATAACGTTTGATTACCGTCCTGCCAGCGCGATGGATCTTATGCCCACTATCTGTGCCCTAAAGGGGGGATGTAATCCAGGCGATTTTGATGGGATTTCCCTGCTTTCCGATGAGGCCTTATTTAAAGGCCGTATGCGGCAAACCTATAATATGCCTGAAAGAAATGAATGCTGGCCAAACCATAATGTCTGTTTTGTGCGCAAAAATCACATAGTGGAGTTTGACGAAAAATTAAATATTAAGACTTATATTAACGGGAATAGGCCGCAGCCCTTATCCAAATGATCTAAATCCAGTGCAAGCAGCTACATGATATTTCCTCTCCTGATCTGGATGGTGCTGGCTGTAAATGCCAGCGTTATATTTTTTTACAATCAAACAGATATGCAGTGGAATGTTGTCGCGTTATTTATTGCGGTATCTGCTGCGATTACGCTGGCGTTTGCGGGTGTTATTGCGCTTGGAAAACGCGTATTGCCGGTTGCTGGGAAAAAGCCGCTGGTAACGCTGCACAGGATTATCATAACCCTGATAGTTTATGTGTGCGCAAAGATACTTTTCTATCCCAATCCCGTCGGGGAATTAATAGAAATAGACCGCGCAGCGGTTTCAGCAAGAATTCCCGTGATCGCAAATACCCTGATTTTCCTGCTGTCAGCGGCAGCAACCTATCTGGGAACCCTTTACTGGCGCAAAATTCGCGATCTGGGCAAAGCATTTGTCATGGTTATGCTGCTTATGCCAGCCATCGTTCTGGCCTTGTCTTACGAACCCCTGAAATATGCATCTGGGAGTATCGAGGTGCCCAGGGGCAGCGTATTTATCCTGTTAGAGGATATGGCGTCAGGGCCAGTGATCTATAGTTTAATTCAGAAGGAGTATAAGCATCAGGCGTTGTTTTCGGATTTTACGGCCTATCCAAATGTGATTTCTCCCGGGGCGTATACGCGAATGACGCTTCCGCGTATTTTCTCGGGCCGGAATATCAATTCCCTTACCAGCGACCAGCTGATTGATGAGGGCATAAAACACAGCATTTT
>JAGVKI010000233.1 GCA_020050695.1 Alphaproteobacteria bacterium
TAATAGCCTGCAGTTTTTCGCTTTTAGGCTCGGAAATCGAAACGAAGATTACGAAGAACGCCAGCAGCAGCGTGATCATGTCGGCATAGCTCATCAGCCAGCTATCAACATTATCCTCTTCATGATGTTTTCGTTTGGGGGGAATCATGCCGCATTGCCCTGGCTATGGCCGCCGTTGGGTTTCTTGATCTGTTCATCGAGATTGAAATGGATGGCAGGCTCTAAGAAGCTGTTCAGCTTATCCTGCATGTAGCGCGGGCTTTGTTTTTCGGCCAGCAGCACAAGGCCTTCGGTCATCATGTAATTACGGAAGCGCATGATTTCTTCTTTCTGCATCAGCTTATCGGCCGCAGGCAGGCAGAACAGGCGCGCAAAGATAATGCCATACAGCGTGGCAAGCAGCGCCACCGCAAGACCGGTACCGATATTGGCCATCTCGCCATTGATATTTTGAAGCATAATCACCATGCCCACCAGCGTACCCACCATACCAAAGGCAGGCGCGGTGGATGCCATATTACGAAGCACCGTTACCGGCACGGTGCTGCGTTCAAAATCAGCCTCGACAGCCGTATTCATCATCGCGCGGATCATTTCCGGCTTATAGCCGGTTACCACCAGTTCCACGCCATAACGCAGCAGCGGTTCACGTATCTTGGCGCCCTCGCCTTCCAGGCCAACCAGGCCCTTGGAATGTACCAGATACGCCCATTTGATCAGGCGCAGGATTTCGGCATTCAGGCCTTCGCGGGTAGCGCGCGGCTTTTTGAGCATGTTGCGCATGGCGCGAAATGCACGCAGCACGTAACGTGCCTGGTAACTCATGAAGGCATTAGCAATGGTGCCGCCGATAACAATCAGGAAGCCTTCCGGGCTTAAAAACGACCAATAATTGTCCGTACCGTGCGCAATAGCGCCCAGTACCAAGCTAAACCCAAACACTGTACCGGCAAACGTCGCCAGGGATACTGACTGCACCACTCGTTCCATACCTATCGCTGAAATATTATTTTCCCATCTTCTATGAAAACAGGTATGTGTTAACAAATTATCAAAAATATCTTATATTTAGATGGTTTTTTACTGACTTACATGAAAGCCCCGGTTTGATACATATGCCCCTGCAGACAAGCAATATTCCCGTTATTGGGTTCACCCTGGATTATGAAGAAGGCGGCCCGGCTCCCGTTTATTCCAAAATGCCATGGTATGCGCTGCGTGAAAATTATTGCGGATCGGTATCGCGCCATGGCGCCATCCCCCTTCCCCTTCCCCATGAAGTGGAATTTGTGGATGCCTATCTGGATATGCTCAGCGGACTGATCATCACCGGCGGCGCATTCGACGTATCGCCAGAACTCTACGGCCAGTCCAGCAAGCATGAAACGGTAACCACCAAAGATCGCCGCACCAAGTTTGAGTTCGCCATCACCAAGGGCGCGGTGGATCGCAAGATGCCCATTCTGGGTATATGCGGCGGCCAGCAACTACTGAACGTCGTACTCGGCGGCACGCTGATACAGCATATTCCCGACAGCGTGAAAGACGCGCTCGAGCATGAACAGAAGAATCCGCGCACCGAACCCGGCCATAGCATTGCTATTACGCCCGGCACGCTGCTGCATAAAATCGTTGGCAAAGAGCGTATGGAAGTAAACAGCGCCCACCACCAGGCTGTGGCAATCGCAGCGCCCGGCACGGTGGTAGATGCTACCGCGCCCGACGGCGTGATCGAAGGCATTGAACTGCCGCCTGAATCGTCCGGCCACCCTTTTTGCCTGGGTGTGCAATGGCACCCGGAATATTCCGTCACCCCCGATGACGACGTCATCATGAAGGCATTTTTGGATGCCGCCAGAAAGTATCGCGCATGAGCAAAGAAAAACCTAAAATCGAAGCCTCCAGTTTTGAAGGCGAACGCCTGGCCAAACGCATTGCAGGCGCCGGTGTCTGTTCGCGCCGCGAAGCTGAAAAACTGATCGAGGAAGGCCGCGTTAAAGTAAACGGCAAGACGGTTAAAACCCCCGCCTATAATGTGACGCTCAGCGATGCAGTGGTGGTAAACGGCAAGCTTTTACAGGCGCGCGAGGAAACCCGCCTGTGGCTGTACCATAAGCCGCAAGGCCTGATGACCACGCATAAAGACCCGCAGGGTCGCCCTACCGTGTTTGACAGCCTGCCCAAGGACCTGCCACGCGTGATCTCGATCGGCAGGCTGGATTTAAATTCAGAAGGCCTGCTGCTGCTGACCAATGATGGCGCGCTGGCGCGTAAGCTGGAACTGCCCTCTACCGGCTGGATACGCCGCTACCGCGCCCGCGTATACGGCCAGGTTACACCCAACATGCTTGAAGAAATGAAAAAAGGCGTCGTGGCTGACGGCGTGCATTACGACAGCATTGAAGCAGTCGTCGACAGCACCAAGGGCGGCAACAGCTGGGTGACAGTTGCGCTCAAAGAAGGCAAGAACCGCGAAATCAGAAAAGTATTCGAGCATTTCGACTGCCAGGTGAACCGCCTGCTGCGCCTTTCTTACGGCCCATTCATTCTGGGCAGCCTTGCCAAAGGCGAAGTCAAGGAAGTCACGCGTAAAGTGCTTTCCTCATTCGTTTCACTCAGCTAAAGTTCGTTCAACGGAGTGATATGAGAATTATTGCTGGTAAACATAAAGGCCGACGCATTGAACTGGATAAAGACGCTGGCCAGCATATCCGCCCTACCTCCGAATTTGCCCGCGAAGCGATATTCAACATCCTGACCCACAGCAAACATGGCCTAGATAGTTTTGCCGAGCAAACCGTACTCGATGTATTTTGCGGCACCGGCGCATTTGGGTTGGAAGCCTTGTCACGCGGGGCTGGCAGCGTTACCTTTGTTGACCAGTCGCGCGAATCCATCGCCACCGCCCGCCATAATGCCGCGCGCATGGGCGAGACGGATAATTCAGAATTTTTCGTAGCCGACGCCACACGCATCAGCCGCGCGCGCAAAAGCTATTCACTGGTATTTTTAGATCCACCTTATTTCGGCAAACTGATTCCGCCTGCGCTTACCAGCCTCAAAAACGGCGGCTGGCTGGCAGACGATGCACTGATTGTCATCGAGCATGACGCCAAGGAAAACGTTGAATTACCCGAAGGTTTTGCCATCATTGACGAACGCCGCTATGGCCGCGCCGTCGTCAAGCTGCTAAAGGCAGCCTAAATGGGTTCAATTAACCTGCCCCCAAATGCAGGGCAATTTTTGGTATGCGATTATAAAGGCTTTATTGTTCCTGAAATGGTCAAGAAACGTCTTGTAATTGTTATATCTCCTCGGCCAAGACATAATAATGCTGGAATTGCCCATGTTATTCCACTTAGCACAACGGTGCCCAATCACATACTTGATCACCACATTCAAATTCGACTGCCTCAGCAACTAATAGGAATTAATGCTTGGAAAGAGGATTGCTGGGCAAAATGCGATATGATTAATACGGTTAGTTATAAGCGTCTAGAGTTGATAAGATTGGGTAGGGATAACACAGGAAGACGCCTTTACAGCAATATTTGCATCGATAAAGAAACACTTATAACCCTCAGAAAAGCCGCATCAAAAGCCTTTGGATATTGGCTAGTTAACCCCATTGACAACCTTTAATACATTTGAGATAATCTTAACGTTAGCTCTGCGATAAAATCGTATAGAGCCTCAAGACCTCGTAAGAGGCCACCGCGCAAGAGGTAATAACAAACCAGTGCGCGGTGCAGTCAGCAAATAACTCCATAAATACGAAACATTAAAACGGCAGGGTGACATCTGTCTTGCCGTCTTTATGCGCGGTGATCATGACATCGAAGCTTTTAATCAGGCACTGCGCACCGGCCTGCGCCTCGCAGTAATAGACCGTGCCTTGCAGGCGGTAATTACCCGCAGCAAGTTTGGGCAGTAACACCCGCTTGTCATGCATTTGCTCGGGGCTGAAGCGCGCAAGCGCTTTGTAGTCTTTATCAGCGGCTACAAACAGGGTCAGGCTGCTTGGCGCTTCTTTATTGACCTTCCAGCCGCTGGCCAATCCAAAATGCACCGTAACGGGTGCCTGGTCGCTTATGGTTTGCGCGTCTACCTTGGCAAGATTCGGCAGCGCATCGCTGAAAGTATCGACCATGGTTGTGTTTTCTTTAATCGCCAGTGTCGATACGGTCTGCGCCGCCAGGTCAATCACACGTATGGCGTTGTTATTGGTATCAGCCACATACAGCTTGCCATCAATCATGGTAATATCATTGGGCTCATTGAAGCTGGCGTCTTTTAATGCGCCATCTTTATTACCGCGTTTGCCATTGCCGCTTAAGGTCGAAAGCACACCCGTTTTAATGTCATAGCTGCGGATCGCATGGTTATAGCTATCGGCGATATAGACCGTATTTTCATCAGCTGTAAGGCCCAGCGCATGCTGCATCTGCGCATCGCGGCGGGTGCCGTCCTTCAGGCCGAAATCAAACAGGCCATGGCCAATGAGCGTTGTCACCTTGCCGTCTTTGAGCATGCGCAGCGAACTGGTTTCAGCATCGACGAAATAAAGCGCGCTGCCCCCAAAATCTATATTGGTAGCAAGGCCGCTTGGCTGCGAAAGCGAATTGCTTGGATAGCTGCCATCA
>JAGVKI010000291.1 GCA_020050695.1 Alphaproteobacteria bacterium
AAACTGGATAAGCGCCGCAGGCCTGTTCTTTACGGTATGGATAACCGCGCCGTCTTTTGCAGCGATAGGCCTCGGGCATATAATCGCGCGCTCAGCCAGCCATTCGGTCAGACCCATGAAAAACGGCAGGTCAGCCGCATTTACGCGCTGTTCGTATAGGGTGAGGATATAGCGGGTTTGCACGCCATCGCGCTGCGCAACCAGAAGATAGTTGGTGTTTTCCACCCCTTCGGTAATGCCTTTGAAAGAAACCAGCGTGCCCACATCATAACTGAGCAGAAGGGAGTCAATATCTGCCCGCTCAAGTGGAGTGTAGACAGCCATTAAACGGCTCTTTTCACCATCAGCTTTTTGATTTCGGCAATGGCCTTGGCTGGGTTCAGGCCTTTGGGGCAGGTCTTAGCGCAGTTCATGATGGTATGGCAGCGATATAGACGGAACGGATCTTCCAGATCGTCAAGGCGCTCGCCGGTATATTCATCACGGCTGTCAATGATCCAGCGGTAAGCATGCAGCAGCACTGCCGGGCCAAGATAACGGTCGGAATTCCACCAGTAGCTTGGGCAGGAGGTTGAGCAGCACGCGCAAAGGATACATTCATAGAGGCCGTCTAGCTTCGCGCGGTCTTCCGGCGATTGCAGGCGTTCCTGACTTCCCGGCTGCGGCGTAACCGTCTGCAGCCATGGCTTGATGGATTCATACTGTGCATAAAAATGCGTCATATCCGGCACGAGGTCTTTGATCACCTTCATATGCGGCAACGGATATATATTCACATCGCCCTTTACGTCATCAATCGGCTTGATGCAGGCAAGGGTGTTCGTACCGTCGATATTCATAGCGCATGAACCACAGATACCTTCGCGGCATGAACGGCGGAAGGTAAGCGTGGAATCCACTTCGTCTTTAATTTTGATCAGCGCATCAAGCACCATGGGAGCGCAGTTATCCATGTCGAGTTCATAGCTATCCAGACGCGGATTTTTAGGTGCACCCTTATCGTCCACCTCTTCCGGGTCCCAGCGATAGATATTGAATTTGCGGGTACGTTTCGCACCTTCGGCGGCTTTGAATGCTTTGCCTTTGCCAACGGTGGAATTTGAAGGGAGACGTAACTCTGCCATAGTGAAACCTGTATTGAAATGTGACATGCCAAACCGGATATGGCCTGACAGTGATAATAGATAGGCAAATATTGGCTAAAGGCAAGTAAAACCTTATAAATTGCGTCTTTTTTTGCCTGTTTGGTTAACTGCGGCCTACTTCTTCCCCCGTAATACCCGGCGGACGGCGGGTAGTAACGCCAAGCCCCTTTAATATTTGAAGCAGATCGCGCTGTACGCATATGAGCTTATCGGCATCTCCCTGCAATTCTATATATTCCTGCTGGCGTATGCCGCGATAATGGATGACTTCCTCTAACTGCCCCTGCGTCAGTTCCTGCTCAGCGGGAATATGGTGGCGCTTGCGATATTTACGTTCAATTTTCATGACATCACGCAGGGCAGCCTGTGCGGTTTCCTGCGTCTGGTGAATCTCATAACCGATTAAGGGAATACCTGTTTTCAGTACTTCGGTATCAGCAACGCCCGTTTCAGCCAGGGTTTCCATTGCATGCGAAAAACGTAATATCCGCGCAGCTTCGCTATCGTCTGCCAAATGAACATGCACGTTGCCTTTCTCATCAAGCGTCGTCTCACCGTTGGCGGTATATTCAACTTCAAAGCGCAATGCCTCACCATGGGCCAGAACAAAGCGCTTAGCCAGGGCAATAATAGCCTGCGGTGCCGGTTGTGGTGATTGCATATATCTGTTTCCCTGCTTATCTGGCCGTTTGTCCGGCTTTTTTTATGCCTGTTTACTGGCTGCAACTACATGCGTTCATTGCCTTCTGGTAGTGTGGGCGGCCTTATTACTCGTGTCTTAATTCCCAGACCTTTCATCAGGTCCATAAGATCGCTCTGAATGTTCATCACCTCATCGGCCACGCCTTCCATGTCATGACTGAATTCCAGGCGTGCCTTACGAAATTTGCGTGCGGCTCTTTTGTCATCATCATCCAATGGCAAAAAATCCGGTATATCCCTTTTCTTGCGGATAATGTCCTGCGCCTTGCCTGCCAGCTGGCTGTCATGTACCGCAATCTCGCGGGTAATACGGGTTTGCGCCCCCAGCACACGATACCCCCCGATCAGGGCCTGCGGATCAACCACACCAAAATGCTCTATATCACGCAGGGCAACTACCATGGCCTTTAATTGAGTGGAAACCCCATTTTCACTCAGGTCACGCACCATACGGCCCTGCGCATCAATTTCATTACCACGGCGCTCAAGAAAAGAGATTTCCTCGTCAAGCTTTGCCCCATGTTTTTTTAAGAAAGCCCCTGCCTGCTTCATTAACTCAGGCGATGCTTTATCAAACGGCTCTTCCTGACTGGTAACCATAGGTACTCCGGGTGCTTAGGTTCTGCCTGCGTAAGGCGCATCGGCACGTGTAGCAAAATCAACCGGCCCCTTTGGCAACAGGGCATCATGCTTAGCAGAAATAGTAGCAAGCGCTTCCGTGAAAAGCCTTAAATCAAATGGCTTCATCATCACCCTGTCCACTTTATCGGCAACACCTGCTTCGGTCAGATAGCTATTCACTTCATCATTGGCGCTCAGCAGAATGGTAGGTACACGAATTTTTGCATCAGACAACGCTTTGACCAGTTCCACCCCCGTCATTTCAGGCATATTATGATCGGTAAGCAAAAACAGCTGCTCACCTTTAGCGGTGCGTGCGCGAACATCCTCAAGCGCAAGCTGTCCGTTTTCATGGGCATGCACTTCATATCCCATCCGCTTCATCAGTTCGGTTGTGATCTCACGCATGTCATCGTTATCTTCTGCGTATATAATAGTACGCTTAGCCATACACTTCTCCCGTTATGGAATTACCATTGCTATTTTTTACAAACGCCGGATTTATTCCGGTCGTATTCTAGTACCGATGGGCTTAGTAAACGCGAGCCTTAGGCGGTACAGGTTGCACCTCGTTCGATAACGTATTGAGGTGCACAGGGCGGTAATCAATTGCCGTTTTTCCCTTATCATCCAGCCACGCAAGCGTGTGCTTCATCCAGTGCTTGTCATCACGGTCTGGGTAATCTTCGCGGGCGTGCGCGCCGCGGCTTTCTTTGCGGTTCAGCGCGCTGTTGATAGTCAAAAGCGCCTGCGAACGCAGGTTATCGAGTTCCAGGGCTTCCACCAGGTCACTGTTCCAGATCAGCGAGCGATCCGTAATTTTCAGCTGGTCATAGCCCTGCCAGATGTCTGCCATTTTCGCCGAGCCTTCGCTGAGCACTTTTTCTTCACGGAATACGGCGGCATGGTTCTGCATGCAGCGCTGCATCGAGCGGCGAATTTCAGAGGTGCGTACAGGGCCTGAAGCGTTGCGGATTGCATCAAAGCGTAACAAAGCCTTGTCAAGCTGCGACTGCGATGCCTGCTTGTGTGGCATGCCCGGCTTGATGAGTTCGACAGCGCGGTGCGCCGCTGCGCGGCCAAATACGACCAGATCGAGCAGCGAGTTTGAACCAAGGCGGTTAGCGCCATGCACCGAAACGCAAGCCGCTTCACCAATCGCCATCAGGCCCGGTACAACGGCGTCAGGGTTGCCTT
>JAGVKI010000013.1 GCA_020050695.1 Alphaproteobacteria bacterium
AAACCGGTGATGGTAACGGCTGATGACGATCGCACAGTGCGTGCCATGATACAGTCGATGTTTGAAGCACATGCCCAGGTGATCATGGCTGAAGACGGAAAGTCGGCACTGGAGGCGGTGGAAAAATATAAACCTGACCTGCTGCTGCTCGATGACACCATGCCTGCCATGACCGGGCTGCGCCTGGCAGAAAAACTAAAGGCGGATTACCCGGCGCTTACTACCCATATCATTATGCTGACGGCCAGCGACAGGCCGCAGGATCGGGAGCGTGCCGAAGCAGCAGGGGTGATGGATTATATCATGAAGCCATTTGATCCCTACCAGCTATCTGCCCAGGTATGGCAAACGCTGGCGCGCATTGTCCGCTAAAATGTTCCACTAAATGGCATTGTAACGGGTGGCCTTGCGCGTTAGATTTCCTCATCTGCATATTTACTTGAAAGAGGCATGTGATGACTTTTCTGCCCACGCCTGTGGTTACCATCGGGCTGCTTTTGCTGTCCAACCTGTTTATGACCTTTGCCTGGTATGGGCATCTCAAATTTCGCGAAGTGCCTCTGGTTACGGTGATTTTTATCAGCTGGGGCATCGCGTTCTTTGAATATTGCCTGCAAGTGCCCGCCAACCGCTATGGATATGGCTATTTCACGGCGGTGGAACTCAAAACCATACAGGAAGTACTGACCCTGGTGGTATTTAGCCTGTTTTCTGTGTTTTACCTGGGCGAGTCATTGAAATGGAACCATTATCTGGGGTTTTTCCTGATTTGTGCAGCGGTTTACGTCATTTTTAAAGAATGGTAGTTGAGAAATCCGTTGCAGACGCTATGTATATCAACCAATAACTAAACCACGAGGCATTCAGATGCCTCGTTTATATACGGAAGCTTGGCCGAGTGGTTTAAGGCAGCAGTCTTGAAAACCGGTGAAGTTGGAGTGATTTTTTAGCCCGGATTTGGGTAGCGATATGGAAGCTTGGCCGAGTGGTTTAAGGCAGCAGTCTTGAAAACTGCCGAGGGGGCAACTCCTCCGTGAGTTCGAATCTCACAGCTTCCGCCATCCCCTCAAAAATGCTCCGTGGGACACTTCTGGGACAGTTGGCGGCAACAAGTGGCGAGAAGTAGCAAATATCATGGAACTCAAGATAATCTTCTCTGACTACTTCCAGATTTCCAGCAGCACGTTGGAAAAATATGGTGCGCTGGATATATGCCTAAGTTCAGACCTGCCGCTATTCATTGACCCGTTTCTGCTATTCGCATCAGAAAAGCCAGAATATCAAACTCTGCATGATAAGATTGTCGCGCATTTGGTTGGCTTAAAAAACATCGCGATAGATAAGACCACCTCTACAAATCTCCAATTATTCCAATTTCCTGAGAGAGAGCAGAACTGGCTTGGCCTATGCAAATATGGCAACAAGGGTAAAGGGTTAGGACCTGTATTTGCGCGCAATATTATCAATGCCTTTAATGGATTCTATGCCAATTTTGGTGATGAAACGATCTCTTCAAAATCCCATATCGAGAAACTAACACTGGTTGGGAAAGGCATCGGTCGAGACTTCATCAGCGATTTCACCACGAATCTGATTCTAGAATATCTTTTAGAATATACAGAAACCTTTGCGAAACAGCATTTACAGCCCAACCAAACAAAAACTTTCTCCGTTCGTTGCAGATTCGATTCCAATTTTAAGACTTGGATGCCGAGAGATTTTGTTCTGCCATACTTTTATTTGGAGGATGGTGATTTCATCATACTTACTCCTCTCGATATTCTTACGAAAGATGATGCATTCATCTGCAACAGCGACTTGCACGCTTCATTCAGAAAAATTGCCAATTCTCTGGAAAACAGTACATTACGCGATGCTATCAATGACTATTTCAGGAAGCTTTTGCCTACAAGCCCCAAGAAAGATGATATAGATCATGCTATCACCGCAACGATAAATAAATTCCCTGAAATACTAGACTATTACATTCGCATCAAAGAGTCCGAGAAGGATCAGGCACACGCGGTATCTGCAGAAAAACGCGCTGAGATTGTAAAAGAGTTTGTCCCAGCAGTAAGGGCTTTTTGCGATAGCATTATAGCTGCGGGTAGCGATTTCTTTACGATAAAACCAGACAGTTACACAGAAGCATTGAAGCGAGCCATTTACCTAAAAGAAGTAATCGAAAACAATGATGGCTACCGGATATTTTATCATAATGGAAAAACCGCATCAGAAGAAACTATCCAGAGAATTTTCCGCCTAACGTGGTTCCTCTCACCATATGATGTGAATTCAGAAGTAAATAATGGTAGAGGGCCAGCTGACTATAAAGTTTCGTATGGCGGAAGCGATTCAACGATAGTTGAATTCAAGCTCGCACGTTCGAGCAGCCTCGAAAAGAATCTGCAGAATCAAACTGAAATATACAAAAAGGCATCAAAGGCGATCAGCGATATTAAAGTCGTGCTCTGCTACACAGTGACTGAAATTGCCAAGGTCAAAAAAATCCTAAAAAAAATCACTGGTGACGATGCAATTCCAGAAAATATTATAATTATTGATGCCACGCCAAAAAAATCAGCCTCAAAAGTGTAGCTTGTCCCAAACTGAGCCACTCACGCTCAACCCGTTGACTCATCTCCCTGTTTTCCCAATATCATAACTGTTCGAACAGCTTGAGCGTTGCGAATCGTTGCCATGTTTTGTATCGTATTGCCATGAGAGGCGAAACGCATGGCAACTATCGAAACGAGGACGACGCCTGAGGGCAAAACCAGCTACCGCGTGAAGATTCGCATTCGCGGTTTTCCCGCTCAGTCGGCCACGTTCGAGCGCAAGACAGATGCTAAAAACTGGGCGGCGCAGACCGAATCCGCCATCCGCGAAGGCCGCTATTTCAAGAACACTGCCGCCAAGAAATTCACCATGGGCGACCTCATCGCCCGCTACCTCGAACACCAGCAAAACCGCAATCAGAAGCGCTCGCTGGATGTCGGCGCGTACCTCGCATGGTGGGACAAGGAAATCGGCATGTATCTGCTGTCTGACCTC
>JAGVKI010000040.1 GCA_020050695.1 Alphaproteobacteria bacterium
CGATCTAACTCTAGGGAAACTTTACATGAAGCAGGATATTAAAGATTATATTCTAAGGAATGTAGAGAAATCTCCTACCAAAATTACAGCAAAAACGATGCAAGAATTCTCTCTTAGCAGACCAGCTGTGCTACATTACATAAATCTTGCCATTGAAGAAGGACTATTGACAGTTGAAGGGGCAACAAGGGCAAGGCGCTATAAATTAAAAAATATTGCTGCAGTCCAATTTAAAACTGAATTATTCCCAGAAACCGAAAGCGTAATTTGGCAGTATCGAGTATTTCCTCATTTAAGTCTTCCCCAAAATATTTTGAGCATTTGTGAACACGGCTTCACAGAAATGCTGAATAATGCCATTGATCATTCTGGTGATAAAAACGCTTTTATTTACGTTATTCAAAACTACGCTTGTATTGAAATTTATATCTCAGATCGCGGTGTTGGGATTTTCGAGAAAATTCAAAAAGCTCAAAACCTGCAAAACCCACAAGAAGCGCTTTTAGAACTTTCAAAAGGTAAGCTCACTACGTATCCGGCAAAGCATGCAGGAGAGGGGATTTATTTTACATCCCGTATGTTTGATCATTTTATTATCCGCTCTGGCAAACTAACCTATCAGAGACGCCGAGAAGAGGATGATGATTGGTTAATAGAAATGGAAGAAAAGAGGTTGGGTTATCGACAAGGCACCCTTGTTTACATGCGAATAGCTACAAATGCACATTGGACTACAAGAGACGTCTTTGACAAATACCAAGATGATGATCTACGCTTCCGTAAAACTCATGTTTCCGTTGCGCTTGCGCGCGAACCTGGGCAACAGCTTGTATCTCGTTCACAAGCTAAACGTATATTATCACGCTTTGAACAATTTACAGAAATTGTGCTCGATTTCCAAGGGGTAGATATCATAGGTCAAGGATTTGCCGATCAAATTTTTCGTATTTTCCCACAGACACACCCCGACATTCCACTAATAGCGATTAATACAAGCCCTGCTGTAGAGCGTATGATAGCTTTTGTAAAAGCCAATGCACCTGCATTACCACCTTCCTTGAACTCCCCTCCTACAACCACCCCGTAATCAACTCTATCTGATCACCGGCCATAAGGGCGGGGGCGTGGCCGATGCCGGGTAGTTCGTGCAGCGCCAGTTTGGTATGGCGGGTTTGCATGGCGATAGCTGCTTCATGGGTGAGTATGTCGGAATCAGCGCCGCGCACTACCAGCATTGGCAGATTCTCCAGCGCCGGCCAGAGCGCCCAGAGTTCAATATCCTGCAAATCGGTGCCGCCGGGAAGGCTTGCCATAATGCGCGGGTCATAGGCGAAGCGGTAGGTGCCGTCCTCATTTTGGGCAAAGGCATGGCTGAACATATGCTGCCAGTGCGGCTCATCGCTGATGCCAAACGGGGCGCAGCGCTCGCGAAATGCAGCCTCGGCATCAGCGCGCGTTGCAAAGGCAGATTTGCTGCCCGCATAGGACATAATGCGTTTCAGGCCAGCAGCCGATACCACCGCGCCAATATCATTGAGCACCAGTTTACGTATAACGCCGGGGAAGGTGGCGGCAAACATCATGCCGATAATACCGCCCATCGATGTGCCCACCCAGTCCAGCTGGGTAATGCCTTCCTGCTTCAGCAGCGCCGCAATATCAGCCACATAGGCAGGGTAGCTATAGCCCAGCGGGTCTTTTAAGTATTCACTTTTGCCGCGCCCCGGCATATCGGGCGCCAGGACAGTGCGGGTTTGGGAGAGTTCGCGCGCGAGATAATCAAAGTCGCGGCCATTGCGGGTAAGGCCATGCACGCATAGTACAGGCAGCGCAGAAGAGGCGGAGTCGGCATTCCAGCGATAGCAGTTGATGGCATGAGAACCTCCTGCTTCACCCACATTGGCTACAGAAACAGAAAATTCTACCGGGTTCTGCGCCATTATCTATGCACTACCATCCAAACAGGGTTTCAAGCAGCCAGTACACGAACTCGCGTACAATCAGCACGATCAGCAGCGTTACGACGTACGCGCCGATAACGTCCATAGGGAAATGCACACCGGCTGCAAGGCGCGAGAGGCACACGGCAATACCCAGTATGACTCCTAATGTGCGCATATCGCGCGACAGCACCGGCCACAGCCCCGCCACCAGCAGCGTAATGAAGGCCGCATGGCCGCTTGGGAAGCTGTGATAATCGCTACCGGTCTGTATCGCTCCTTCCAGCAGGCGCACATCGCCTTTTGGAAATACGATATAGGGTCGCGGCATATCGAAATAGGACTTCAGGCTTTTCACGGCCAGCGCCATGGCCACAAAGCCCACAGCAAGCACGCTCAGCGCGCCCACCCAGGCCGTCAGATAACCGCGCCTGCGCTTGTTGGCAATGCGCAAATACAAGTCGGAAAGCCCGGCATACAAGGCGAGCACCAGCATGAAATAGGGATAGTTATCGGCATCGAACACATGCGCAAGAAACAGCACCGCCGAATCATAGGCAGGCGAGGCATACATATGGTTGATGAACTGGAATAGCTTCTGGTTATAACCAAACCAGTCATACCATACATGCTTGCTTAAAAAGTTCACAGATAGCGCTCCATGGTCAGGCCCTGAGTCAGGATTTCCGGTGTTTTTCCGTCCATAATGTCCGCTACGATGGCGGCGCTGCCTGCGGCCTGCGTCCAGCCCAGTGTGCCATGGCCGGTATTGAGGAACAAATTATGATAGGTGGTTGGGCCCATGATCGGCGGGCCATCAGGAGTAGATGGGCGCAGGCACCCCCATTTCTTGATTTCGCCATCCCAGTTAGCGCCGGGAAACAGGCCGCGCGCCGCACGCACGATAGGTGCAATGCGCTTTTCATTGATGCTGGTGTCATGACCGGCAAA
>JAGVKI010000039.1 GCA_020050695.1 Alphaproteobacteria bacterium
ATGATCGTTGAAGGTAGCGTTCTGTTCAGGATCTAACACCTCAAGCAGTGCAGCCGCCGGATCGCCGCGGAAGTCCGAGCCCATCTTGTCCAGTTCGTCGAGCAGGATAAGCGGGTTGGACGATTTGGCTTTTTTCATCGACTGCAGGATTTTACCCGGCATTGAACCGATATAGGTACGGCGGTGGCCACGGATTTCTGCTTCGTCACGCACGCCGCCAAGGGAGATACGAACGAAGTTACGGCCCGTGGCACGCGCAATCGATTTAGCCAGCGAGGTCTTACCCACACCCGGAGGGCCAACGATGCACAGAATCTGGCTGCGAACCTGTTTGGTGCGCTGCTGTACGGCAAGATACTCAAGGATACGGTCTTTGACTTTTTCCAAGCCGTAATGGTCTTCGTTGAGTACTTTGTCGGCAAATTTCAGGTCGCTTACAATGCGTGTCTGCTTCTTCCACGGCAGGGAAATCACCCAGTCGAGATAGTTGCGGATCACGGACGCTTCAGCGGACATTGCGCTCATGGAGCGAAGCTTTTTGACTTCGTTAAGCGCTTTTTCTTTTACTTCCTTGGACAGGCGGAGCTTTTTGATTTTCTCTTCGAGCTCGCCGATTTCATCCTTGCCGTCTTCACCTTCGCCAAGTTCTTTCTGCATGGCCTTCATCTGCTCATTTAGATAGTACTCGCGCTGCGTCTTTTCCATCTGGCGTTTGACGCGTGAACGGATACGGCGCTCGGTGTTGAGTACGGCAATTTCACTTTCCATCAGCGCGAAGATATGCTCAAGGCGCTCATGTACTGGCAGCATTTCCAGGATGCGCTGCTTCTCGGCAATATCCACCGACATATGCGCGGCGATGGTATCGGCAAGCAGGCCTGGGCTGGTGATCTTGTTTACGGTGCCAAGTGTTTCAGGCTGAATTTTTTTGTTCAGCTTTACATATTGTTCAAACTGGCTGAGCACGGTGCGGAAGAGGGCTTCCACTTCCTGTGCGTCGCCGCCTTCTTCGTCAGCAGGGGCGGCAATTACCTGGAAGAATTCGCTATTGTCTAGGAACTCTGTGATGTTTGCGCGGGCAACACCTTCGACCAGCACTTTTACGGTGCCATCAGGCAGGCGCAGCAACTGCAGAATATTGCCGAGTGTACCCATGCGGTAAATATCGGTTTCCTTCGGGTCATCCACGCCGCCATTTTTCTGGGTAACCAGAAGGATCTTGCCTTCGCGGCGGACTACTTCTTCGAGTGCACGCACTGATTTTTCACGGCCTACGAAAAGTGGCACTACCATGGATGGAAACACCACGATGTCGCGCAGCGGCAATACTGGGAAAATTTCAGTTTTAGAGTCTGTCGTTTGTTCCATAATAAATAATTTCTGGCTATAATTTTTGGCTAGTGAAAGGGATGGTGGTCAAATTTGGGGAAAGCGCCTTGCTTCTTGTTATCTAAATATAGGGGAACTATTGCAGCATTGCCAGTAGCAAAGCTAAAATAAATATTTAGTTCTAATAAATGTATTTAATTACAACGACTTATTTTGAAATATCTGTAGATGTGGTGAAATTGGCTGGATAAATGGATACTGCTTTTGTCAGCATCAAATAACCTCTCTGATACTGCCTATGTCAGGGGGGGGCTCTATCCTGGTATATCGGCCCTAAACAGCAGTTCTGCCTGCACATATTGTGCGCCAGTGCAGGTCAGGAAGTCTTGGAATAATATTGCTTTACAATGGTTTAGTGAATGCTGCCTGCCGGGCTGAATGATACGGTGCAGGCAGGGTAAACGTAACTGCCAGATAGAACACCGTTATTGCATGTGCGGGTTTCGCTCGTACACACATCCGGCTCCGTTACCGCGTTGCTCACATACGCTGTCACGCTTGCGCCATGCGATACAGGGCTGCCGTTGAATTCACAAGATGCCGGTACAGCAGGATGAACCGAACAACCAGCGTTAGCGCACCACAATCCTTGCTCGGGGGCTAACGTATATCCTAAAAGCGCGCATGTCGAAAGGCTGGGATCCCATACGGTAGACCACACATCATAACATGCTGTTGCTCGCGTATCTGCGCAATCTCCGTAAAAGCTAGGACCTGCACAAACCCTTTCGTATGGATCTCCAGGTGGTGATGGGCATGGCACAGGTTCACTATATTCATCTAGGCAGGCTGTAGCATGCGCGAACTCTACCCCCACCGCTCCTGCAAGGCCAAAGTACAAAAAACAGGTGCTCATCAGTATTCGTAATAGCATAGTAATAATCCCTTGATGTCTTCATCCTATCACGTTTTAGCCAGAATGTACAGTCTGTTATAATATCGTAAAATAAAAACAAGCCTTTGCTATTGTGGTTGCTTGATGCGCACGCGCAAGGTGTGCTAGTGCTCACGTGCAATTGATAGCGACGAGGGTTATGATCTTTTCCATTCTCCACCGACTCCTCCACACAGCCTTGAACAAGAAACGTCTGTTCTTATGTGCTGCATGTGCCGCTGCGGCCTGTGCAATAGCTATTTTGGGGCCCGCGACCATCGAGAATGTAACGGTAACATACCCCGGCACATCATATATACCCATCAACCAGTCTGAATTACCCTTCCAGCGCAATCTGGAGAATAAAATATCGACTTTTACGGTCGAGTCTAACATTCACATGACCCCTCTTTCTTCGCCTGCCATAAACGTCACCCCAGATGAATGTTTAGAGCAATATTCCATTAACGACCAACAGACTCATGACCTGCAAGGCTACGACAAAACGATGCGATGCTGGCCGGAGTCTTATGTGCTTTACGCGCCGGATGAACTTCGTCCGGGCAAGAATAATATACGGATGACACTGAAGAACGAGCATGGACCGCATGGTATAAATCTGGAAGGTTCACTCAACAACTTTGCTGCATTTATTGTCGCGTGTTTTGCATTTATGGCACTGGCGGCTGCATTCTGGCCATTAGCTACACACCCCCTTGAGTCATGGCAGCGCATGGTGCTATTCGCTAGCCGTGCTCTAACCCTGATACCTCTAAGTTGTTTTAAAGAGAAGCGTTTCTGGCGATATGCATTGTTACCGTTCGCTGTCGCATTAGCTGATGGGGTGTTGTTTGGCATGACACAATATTATCACTTAAGTCAGTGGATGCTTAGCGCGACAAATCTCATGGGGCGCACCTTGCCATTACTCCTGTTTGTTCGATTTCTGGATGGGGCAGGCGGGCGACCGTTCAGGTTGCGGGTGTCGGTGCTCTCGATGATGTTATGCCTGGCTTTCACAACCCTTATGATGGTGAGTATAGCTGCGAAAGAATATCAATTATACCTATATGATGGCCAAGTTTATCTAGAGTTATTTGCAGCTTTATGTTTGGAGGTCGCTGCATCCGTCCCCATGCGCGAACTGGCAAGGCGCGCTTACATACACCGCAGAGTAACAGTTCTATTTCTTTTGTCGCTGCTGCCCTATGTTGAGCATTGGTTGTCACTGCCAATCTGGCAGGAGTTTCGCGGGATAACTGCATCCTTCATCATGTTCTTCGTAGAGCTGGGAGGATATGCTGCGCGTGCGGAAGATTACCACGATGCTAAATGGGGTATTGCAGTAATTATACGAACAGTATTATGGGAACTTGAAGTAATACGTGACTGTGCGGACTACAAGACCGTTATGTACTTTATTGCACTCTTTGCGGCGATGCTGTTGTCGCGTCCGCACCGAATGGTTAAGCCATCAAAAATTGTTGTAGCCTTCGTTACTGGGCTTTTGGGGGTAATGGCGATCAATGCTTGGCGAATGGCGTCGCTGGTGTTGTTCGCCTCCGGGTTGATCGAGTCATGCGGTAGGTCTCCTGCTGTCTATCATGAGATATCAAGCCTTCACAATCAGGGCGGTCCTGTGCTTCTGTTTAGCTATGTGATCTATCTCTGCCTTTACTTCTGGGCCTGCTCGCGTTGGCTTGACCATGAGCCCCAAAAACCCATCGTAACAACTGAGGCTAGTTGAAAAGAGTTGGGTCATCTATGCGTCAGCTATGATGTTCGTACTCGGTTGTTATTATACTCTTAGAAGCTTTCCTTGCTGATGTTAACAAGGTATTAATAAACAGAGCCTGCCGATTGGCTTATAAATCCCTTTGTAAAGCCTGATAAGTCGATTATAGAAGTGCTCATACAGACATGCGGGTGTGGCGAAATTGGCAGACGCACCAGATTTAGGTTCTGGCGCCGCAAGGCGTGGGGGTTCAAGTCCCTCCACCCGCACCACTGAATTTACAAACAATTACGATTTCCCAGGACTTTCCACAGGTTAAATGATTGTTAGTAATTCATATAATACAATGCATTAATCAATATTACAGACGTGCAATATTTTACTTGAGGGGTTGTCATTAAATGTTCACACCCTCTACAATAGGTGTATGGTATCGTTTAAACATGGAAAACTTTAATTATTACGGGTGCTAGCATTCCAATGTCGGAACCAAACCAGCCACCACCACAAACGATGAAGGACTTCGAGGTTGCCTTAAGGCAGGCCGAATTAATCGCGCAGGAGAAGTTTGAAGAAGCAGGTCTTGGACAAAAGCCGGCAGTGCTGGCTGCTACGCCCGGCACGCCTGTAGATCCAAATGCGTTGGCCGCCAGCATGGCCGCGCAGCGTGATTTCAACAATCGCCTGGAAGCCCTCAAGGCTACCAACCCGCTTATTGCAATTGTAGAAGGCCATGAACGGACCCGTCGTTCGGAAGCTGCTAGCATGGGTGAGGATAATGCCCGCACCTACTATGAGTGCCGCATCGAGGAGATGCGTCATAATGCAAGGGTTGCCGTACAGGAAGACCGCGTCAACCAACCGCAACGTGAACTAAGCCAGCAATCCATGATACAGCAGCTGATGAGCGGTAATATCGGCGGGGTGATCATGGACTTTATCAAAATGATACCAGGTATAGGTGGCATGGTAAGCAATGTCATGTCTGTGCCTGGAGAGATGCTGCAAAGTGCAATGAGTGGTAATCCGAGTCTTGACGTGGGTGCAAATCTTGAGCAGGTGACGCGCCGCAATAATTTCAGGTCTGCGATGATGGGCGCTACCGGAAACAACCAATTAGGGGGAGGGGTTGATAATCTTTATGCCAACCTGTTTAATCCTCCGCCAGCTGCA
>JAGVKI010000067.1 GCA_020050695.1 Alphaproteobacteria bacterium
GCCCTCTGGCTCCGCATAGGAAATATACACCAGCTGGTTATCCGTAAAATGCGGATCAAGCGCTACATCAAGCAGCCCGCCCTGCCCGCCTTGCTGTACCTCGGGTACGCCGCCAAGCGCTTCTGAGGATTTTCCCTCAGGCGATACGAGGCGCAGCCGTCCGGGGCGCTCGCTCACGATCAGCCGGCCGTCGGGCAGAAAATCCATGCCCCATGGATGCTCCAGTGTCACAATGGTTTTAACCGCCGGGTGCGAGGCAATGGCTGACATGCGCAAAGTCGCAGCGCCCAGCCATACCCACCAGACGCCTGCCAGTATTGCAATCACCAGAATATGTTTACCGTAACGCATGCGGAGATGATCCCTGACTGCATACGCACTGTCCAGTTCTTTAGGAATAGTATTTGCCAACGATCCATAAAGTGACCGCAAAATTACCTGTGCCCGAGCCTATGGCCGGTTGGCAAAAAACCTAAAAATACTCATATTGGTTGGATATTAAGTTGACTTACTAAACCAATATGAGTATTATCATCATAGAAATACACGTAAAACACAATGTGTATCAATAGAATAAAACAATCAGGGTGAGAGATATGCATAAACAAGCAGTGTTGGTGGATAGCCGTGTGGCTGCCCCGCAAATCGTTCAGGACATGGAAAAGAACAAGTCCATCTATGCGTATGTAGGCCAGCGCATTAAAGAACGCCGCCGCTTGCTCAAAATGAACCAGACACAGCTGGCCCAGCTAATGGGTTTTTCCTACCAGCAGATGCAGAAATACGAAAACGGCGTCAGCGAAATATCGGTCAGCAAGCTGCTGCGCTTTGCAAAAATCTTCAACGTGCCTGCCAGCTATTTCTACGAAGGCGCGCCCATGGATGACATGATCGGCAAAAGTATCGAAAGCGACATTATCCAGAAAACCCGCACCGAACCCTTGCGTGTATTGCTGGTGGAAAACAATCCTGGCGATGTGATTTTGTTTAAAAAGGCCATTAGCGCCTGCTCCGAGCAGGTTGATATCCATATCATCCACGATTCGGAAACCGTGCAGGACTTTTTGCAGAACCACGCCGCCAAATATGGCAAGCCTATGCCCGATGTCATTATCCTCGACCTGACGCTGCCGAAAATATCCGGTATGGAGTTGCTTAAATCCATTAAGCGCAACTCACGTATGATGGAAACCCCCGTGCTTGTTCTGACCAATTCCATCAATAAAAAAGAAATGCATGAGGCATACCGCAATGGCGCCGCTGGTTTTATCCAGAAAAGCGTAGACCTTGAGGAATATACCAACGCCATCGAAATCGCTGTGAAATACTGGGCGCGCGTGGTTGTACTCCCGCATATGTAAAACATCAACATTCGCCTGATCTACGGAGTACTGAACGCGAACGATAGACGTGCGCTGCGCGCCGCTGGCAACGCACGTTTGCCTTGAACTTTCGTCCTCATATTCACAGGTTGTATTGCGCAGCAATATACCAACCATAATAGTCGCTAAGTTAAACCAATTTTATGGCCGCCGCCTTACAAATAAAGGCAAGATATTTCCGCAACCAGCGTGATAGGCCGAACCCATGAACATCTCCATGCCAGCGCAGGACTGCCTGCTATTACCGCCTGCCATGACCATCGAAAATATTGAGGCCATCGCAGCGGAATATAAGCAGTTCCCGCTCAAAGAAAAAATGCAGCTGAAAATAGATGCATCACAGCTTGAAGCCCTGACCACCCCCGGTGCGCAACTACTGCTGTCGTTTGAGAAATCACTGAGCCTGCTTGGCGGAAACATGGTGATCGAACATGCCAGCCCCGCCGTCCGCCAGACCCTCTCTACGCTTGGGCTTACGCACCTGCTGCCAGAGCCCGCCTAATCCTTATGAAACGGAGCACATAAGTTATGAGTAAGAAAATTCTAACCGTCGATGACTCCAAAACCATGCGCGAGATGGTGTCATTCACTTTAAAAAGCGCAGGCTATGACATCGTCGAGGCCGAAGATGGCAAGGCAGCGCTCGAGGTGCTCAGCGGTGGCACCAAGGTCGATGCGGTAATCACCGACCTTAACATGCCTAACATGAACGGTTTTGAACTCATCCGCGCACTGCGCGGCAACCCCACCTACAAATTCACTCCTATCCTGATGCTGACCACCGAAGGCGACGGCACCAAGAAGGAAGAAGGCAAAGCCGCAGGCGCAACTGGCTGGATCGTAAAGCCGTTTAATCCGCAAAAACTGGTGGAAGTCGTAATGAAGGTCTGCCCCAAGGGAGCGGCGGCATGAACGACCTGGAGCAGTTCAAGCTTACTTACATCACCGAATGTTTCGAACTTCTAAGTGATATGGAAGAACGGTTGATGGCGCTTGACTGCGAGGCTGCTGATATGGAGCAGCTTAACGCTATTTTCCGCTGCGCCCATTCCATCAAGGGTGGCTCCGGGGCTTTCGGCCTGGATTACATCACCAACTTCACCCATGTGCTCGAAGCGTTGCTTGACAGCATGCGCGAAGGCAAGGTGCAGGCCACGCGTGAAGTGGTCGATACGCTTCTTCAGTCTGCCGACATTGTTACCCAGATGGTGCGCGCCGCCCAGCAGGATGCCACACCCCCGGCAGAACTCGGTGCTGAACTTCTGGTAAAGTTACAGCATCACGCAGGCATGGGCGGACATACCGTCAGCGCCAGCAAACCGCAAGTCACCAGTGATGAGAACCTGGAGTGCAGCTGGTTAATTGATTTCGCACCCAGTGAAGGCCTGTTTAATACTGGAAATGAACCGCTGCTATTGCTGCATGAACTTTCGCAATTAGGTGCTGCCGAGATTACGGCCTTTACCCATCGTATCCCCTCTATCGCAGATATAGACCCTATTTGTTGTTATATGGGCTGGAGTATCCGCCTGACCACCGGCAAGCCGGAAAGCAAAATCCGTGAGGTGTTTGAGTTTGTTGAAGACCATTGCAGCCTTTCGGTAAAACAGCTGGAAGAAGACCACGAAGCACCGCCTGCTGAAAAACCTGCCGCTATTCAGGCGCAGAATATAAAACCCATGCCGACCGGCGACGAAGCAACGCGTCAGGCCAGCCCTGCCACCACATCCATCCGCGTGGACCTTGAAAAGGTAGATAAGCTGGTCAACATGGTCGGCGAACTGGTGATTACCGAAGCCATGCTGCGCGCGCAGACGCGTATGCTGCCGGTAGAGCAATTCAGCGGTCTGGTACGCGGTATTGACGAACTTTCACAGCACACCCGCGAATTGCAGGAAGCCGTCATGTCGGTACGCATGCAGCCGGTAAAATCCATTTTCTCGCGTATGCCACGTATTGTGCGTGATTTATCGGCACAGCTTGGAAAAGACATCAAGCTGGAAATGTCCGGCGAAAATACTGAAGTAGATAAAACCGTGATTGAGCAGCTGGGCGACCCGCTAACCCACATGATTCGCAATTCCATCGACCACGGCATTGAAAAGCCAGAAGGACGCACAAACGCAGGTAAGCCGTCGCAAGGTACCATTCACTTATCAGCCTACCACCGCGGTGGCCGCATTATTATTGAAATTGCCGATGACGGCGCAGGCATCAACCGTGATCGCGTGCTTGCCAAGGCCAAGGAAAAAGGCCTTCTCGCACCCGATGCCCAGCTGACCGATGAAGAATGCGACAACCTCATTTTCATGGCAGGATTTTCCACCGCAGAAGTCGTATCGAACGTATCAGGCCGCGGTGTTGGTATGGATGTGGTAAAGCGCAATATCGAGGGATTGTCCGGTACGGTGCGCGTCAAAAGCGAGCGCGGCAAAGGCTCGGTATTTACGGTCTCCCTGCCTCTTA
>JAGVKI010000069.1 GCA_020050695.1 Alphaproteobacteria bacterium
ACGCTTACCGCTGCCTTGTCTTTTTCCAGCGCAATCGGCAGCGGCGCACTGCTTGCCTTGTCGTCGTATTTTTTAAGCAGTTTTTTAATGTCATTTTCAAGCGCATCACGGTGGCCCTCGCCGCTATAGGTCTGCTCGATCTTACCGTCCGGGTTAATCAGTATCAGCGTCGGCCATGCATGCACGGTAAAGGCCTTCCATGTGGCAAAGTCAAAATCGTTTACTACCGGATGGTGCAGATCATGACGCAATATCGCCTGGCGGATATTTTCCGTATCACGTTCATTGGCAAATTTGGCGGAATGCACGCCAATCACCGTCAGCTTATCGCCGAACTGTTCTTCCAGATAGGCAAGGTCAGGCATGATATGCATGCAGTTGATGCAGCAATAGGTCCAGAAATCCAGCAGGATGATACGGCCCGTTAAATCCTCTGCCTTTAAGGGACGCGACGTATTAAGCCAGCCCGTCTGGCTGGTGATCTGGCGGTACAATGCATTGGACGGCATGGCGGTATCCTGTTTGGCGGCATAAAGGGGCGCAGCCATAAGGCTTACATATGCGGCTGCCATAATCACTGTTCTAATCCATTGGCGCTTCATATGTTTTCTTTCCTTAAAGCCAGGCGCTGATACTTCTATATTCGTAAAACCGCCAACAAAGGTTACGCCCAAAGGTTATGCTTTATCGGGCTGGTTATCCGGATGCGCCGCCTTAAAAGCCGGAAGCAGTGCGCATGTGGCATCAATACGCCTTAGCGTAGGATAAGGCGTCAGGTCCACCTCAAAGCGCTTTGCGCTATAAAGCTGCGGCACCAGCACGCAATCCGCCATGGTGGGGCTATCGCCGTGGCAGAAATCGCCTTTATGGCCTGCAATCATGGCCTCCAGCGCGGCAAAGCCGTTTTTCATCCAGTGCTGCATCCACTGTTTCTTCTGCTCTTCCGAAAAACCGTTTTCGCCAAGCAGCTGCGTGGTGCCAATATTATTGAGTGGAGCAATATCGGTGGAAATCAGTAGCGCGATTTCACGCACGCGCACCCGGTCTTCAGGAAACACCGGAAGCAAAGGCCAATCAGGCGCGATCTCGTCGAGATATTCCATAATCGCCAGCGACTGGCTTACCACGCGGTCACCATCGATCAGGCAGGGTACACGCATCAGCGGGTTGATCTTGCGATACGCATCGCTTTTCTGCTCACCTTTAAGCAGATTGACCGGGATAATCTGTGCATCCAGACCCTTCAGCCCCAGTGCAATACGCACACGGTAAGAAGCCGAAGAACGCCAGTAGCTATAGAGTTTCATACGTCAGGCTTTCTGGTAATGGTACTGCACCACGGTCTGTTCAATCGCACCGAAAATCGTCTTGCCGTAATTATCCAGCATTTCAATTTTCACCTTGTCGCCAAACTTCATAAACGGTGTAGTGGAATCGCCGGTCTCCAGCTTCTCCAATGTGCGTTTTTCCACAATGCAGGATGGGCCAACGCTCTTGTCTTTATTGGATACGGTGCCCGAACCGATGATAGTGCCCGCCGACAGGAAACGTGTGCGCGCCGCGTGTGACACCAGCTTGGGGAAATTAAACACCATATCCACCCCGCAATTGGGCTGGCCAAACAATTCGCCGTTATACGAGGTGCGAAGCGGCAGCAGCACTTTGCCGTCATTCCATGATTCGCCAAGCGATTCAGGTGTAACCGCTACCGGCGAAAAAGCGGTCGCTGGCTTGGCCTGCAAAAAGCCAAAGCCCTTTGCGATTTCCGGCATGGCGAGATAGCGAAGCGACACGTCATTTACCAGCATCACCAGCTTGATATGTTTTGCGGCGTCTGCCTCAGAAACACCCATTGGTACGTCATCGGTAATGATGGCTATTTCGGCCTCGAAATCGATACCATGTTTTTCGTCAGGAAGCGGAATATCATCGCACGGGCCAAGCAATGTGTCCGAGCCGCCCTGATACATCAGCGGGTCCGTCCAGAAGCTCTCAGGCATGTCCACACCGCGTGATTTACGCACGAGTTCCACATGGTTTACGTAGGCCGAACCATCGAGCCATTGGTAAGCACGCGGCAGCGGAGAGGCGAGTTCCTTAGGGTCGAACGCAAAAATGCCCGCCAGCTTTTCGTTATTGTTCAAATCCTCATAGATCACGCGCAAATGCGAATGCACCGAATCCCAGCGCTCCAGCGCGTCCTGAAGGGTTGGCGCAATACCCGGCACAGCCATAGCACGCGTCAGCGTTTCGTTGACTACCACCAGCGTACCGTCGCGGCCGCCAGCTTTTAAGGATGCAAGTTTCATGGGCCTACCTGATTCGTTATTAGGTTATTTTATTTTCCAGCTATCGACATATTCTTTCCATTCCACGCTATGCATGCCCTCGGAAAGATCAACGCCGTCGCGCGTATCAATCATCACCGCCACTTCCTCGGTTTCTTTTTTAGCATGCTCAGCGCCTGCCTTGAAAGCCTTGGGATGCGGGCCATGCGGGAACCCGCAAGGATGGAGGGTCATCATACCGGGATGGATATTATCACGGCTGAAGAATTCGCCCATATGATAGAAAATGATTTCATCAAAATCATTATTGGAATGATAAAAGGGCACCTTAAGCGCACCCGGATCGCTCTCGATAGGACGCGGCACAAAAGTGCACACCACAAAGCGCCCGGCAAGGAACGTGGTATGCGCCGATGGCGGCAGGTGGTAGCGGTGGCTCATCAGCGGGCGTATGTCGCGCCAGTTGATGCGCACCGGCAGGTTATCGCCATGCCAGCCCACCACATCGAGCGGGTTATACGGGAACGTCACCGTAGATAAGCGGTTATGGCGCTTGATCAGCACCTTCCATGGCTTATCGCTTACCTGCGCGCGGTAGGCATCGTCGAGTTTGGGCACATCGAGCATGGCCTCATCAAAAATGGCGTTCGGGCCAGCCAGGCCTTTATCGGGCAGGCGGAAACCGTCATTGGTGGCCTGTATCATCAGGAAGCTGGCTTTGCCCTGGCATTCCACGCGCCAGCGTAGTGAACGCGGCAGCAGGATATAATCGCCCTCACGAAATTCCAGATGGCCAAAATCGCAGAAAAAATCCCCATTGCCGCTATGGACGAACAAAAGATCATCGCCGTCCGCATTGGCGACCAGATGGTCCATCTTGCCCTCGGTGCGCCACAGGCGCACATCGAGATGGTGGTTATGCAGCAGCGGCGTGGCTTTCCATGGCGAACCACCAGCCTGTGTCAGACGTACCAGGTCAAAGGCGCGCGGGCGATGCTCGCCTTCCCAGTGCGTCCAGCCGGTAGGCGGATTGGCATGATGAAGATGCGATACCGGGCCAAAAAAACCCTCGCGGCCAAACTCGCGTTCATAGGTGCCTTCGGGCAGGTCACAATGCGCCTGGCGGGAACTGTTACCCTCTGTGCGCGGGAAGCGGATCCATGATTTCATAAGCGTCCTTCCCTGGAATATTTATTGGAATAAACTATCGTAATACCGGATGAATCATGGTATAGCAGACAGAGTAAAAATCAATCACCTTCAATTCCTTATCGAATCCTTATATGGAATCTGGTGGAATCTGTGGTGATATATCCAGACGCGGCCAGAAAGGTCGCACTCAAACAACCAATGGAGACCAACATGCGTACATTATGGATCGTTACAACGGCTCTGCTGACAGCGTCAGCAACTCCGGCATTTGCACAGGCTGCACCTCAGACACTGGATGCACAGCTTGAACAGATTCGCG
>JAGVKI010000004.1 GCA_020050695.1 Alphaproteobacteria bacterium
CATTTACTGAAAAGCCGTTCGTGAAATTCTATGCCACTGCGCGTGTAGGTGGTGACGTTGTCAATTTCGACGCGGTTAAACTGCTGGTGCTCAGCTAATTGTCCAATCCATATTTCTCAGGAATTATATATGCGAGATATTTATCATAACGTGAAGGTGAACCAGGTGCTTTCGCCTGTTGTTTCCACTACTACCAAAACCTCCACCGCCATCGACCTGAAAGGCTTTAACAGTGCAATGGTTGCATTTGCTATTGGCCAGACGGGTGATACGCTGTCGGGCAGCATTTATTGGACCTTAAAAATCCAGCATAGCGAAGACAATGTGGACTACACTGACGTTACTACGGCAGATCTGCATAACAGTGCTGCCACTTCCGTGGTTAACAGCAATTCGTTGGATGAAACGGTCTATAATTTTGGCTATAAAGGCGCAAAACGTTACCTCAAAGCAGTGGCTACACCTACCGGAAGCCATAGCAGTGGTACGCCTGTGGCAATTATCGCCGTTTTGGGTGATGCGTCCTACAATCCAGTGATTTAAGCAATTATCCCCGCCCTTTCAGTTGGTTATGAGGGGGCGGGGGTATTTCTATGTGATGCAGAAAAAGCACATGGCAAGCTATTATAAGGCCCCTTAATCGGTAATGTATTGATTTAACTATTTTTTAAGCAACTTGACCTATAAAAGGTAGATAGAGTAAGCTTTTGAATATTGGAATCTGCACGGCAGGCAAGGAGCTAGAGTGACCAAACTAACAAAAACAGAACAGATTATTGCTGAAAAAACAGTCTGTATCCTGTTGATTCGTGGCGAAAGCCCCGACGGTAAGAAGATCTATGCCTATCTTGCAATACGCGCCGATAAGCTTCAGGGTTTTATGGAAGCACAACAGAGTGGTACATTCTATCCTGAAGACCATGGTATGGTTCTTGACTCCGGTGAGGGAGAGCCTAGCGATGAAATCAAGCAGAAAATGACCAAGGAATACGGCTTCAACCATGATGCCATGCTTGATCTGGCAACTCCGCAAAGTGCTTATAATTTAAGCAGTAATATTACGGCCTACGCCATAACTGCCGAAAACAGCGACAAAAAATCCGAAGACTAACCCTGGGTTTGGGGCAATATTCATATAATCGTAACACAAGTTGCGATGGTCTATGTTATTCTGTTTTTTGATTAAACAGTTTCTCGCAGGACAATAAATAAGCAAAATGGCCATAGATAAGCCAGATGTTCATGGAAAGATAGTAGCCGAATCCGGCGGCTTTGCCGTTGCGGAACTCGTCTCTATGGGCGTTTCCCTGGGCGTGGTTGGCCTTGCTGATCAGGTCGCGCCAGGGCTGCTTAAAAGTGCAAGCCAGGTGGTTGCTAAAACCTGTATCGAACCTTTCCTTGATCCCATCGAAAATACGCTTGGCACGGTATGTAAGCTCAAAGAATGCCAGCCTGATAAAAATAAATCCCGCGAAGAACGATCTGAAGCTATTGCTAAAACCGTACTGGTGTTTTCCGCAGCATGGGCAGCAAGTATGGCTGCAAAATTATATACACGTGGAAAAATCAATGAGTGGGCTGGCATAAGCAATCATAAAGTACCTACCAGCGGTAATTGGTTTAAAGACCAGTTCAACTCGATTGCAGCTGAATTAAAAGACCCCAACACCCGCCGCATTTTCCTGATGGATGAGGGTATACATTACGGTTCCATCTTAATGATGAATACCGTAGGTGCGCCTGTTACCGATGAAATGATCAACAGTACTGCCAAGGTGCTTACCAAATGTGGCATGTCGGAAAATAAAGCCAAGGAAGTATCGTCCATGGCGATTGTGTGGGAATTACCAAACCTGCTTGGTATGGCTGCTGGTATTGGTACAATCGCCCGCAATCACACTGCGGGTCATGTAGAAAAATTATTGGCAAGCAGGGAAGCTGCCGCACTGGCAGGCCCGCATCTGACCACTAAATAAACTGGGGCTGATCCAGCCCTTCCATCTTTTTCATGCTTATACAAATGATACAAACCCGACGCGGAAGCGAGGATGGTTTTGCCGTGCGTTGCTTTTACGCCGGCCTTTATTACGAGATTGCAGATACCCTGGCACGGGCATTTATAAATGCTGGCTGGGCATTTGAACCCAGCACCCATCATAATAGCAAATTAAGGATACCCCCTATGGCCTATAACCGCCTGCTGGTACGCACAAGCGCACCGGCCACAGAACCACTGACCCTTGGTGAAACCAAAAGCTATCTGCGCATTGATCACGATGATGAGGATTCACTGGTTGGTGACCTTATCGTTACTGCGCGCATGCATGCTGAAAACTGGCTGCGTCGCTCGTTGATTTCACAGGCATGGAAGCTTGGATATGATGAGTGTGCCCCTATGAAGATAAGCCTGCCAATGGGGCCAGTGAGTGCAATTACATCGGTCACGATTATAAACCGCGATAACAGTTCAAGCGTTGTGAGTGACGAATGCTACAGCCTTAACAGTGCGATGACAATGCTGCGGTTTGATATACCCCTGCATGGTTTCCAGATTGAGGTTGCGTATGATACGGGATATGGCGCTACTGGTGCACATGTTCCGTCGCCCATTCGCCAGGGAATGCTCAATCACATTGCCGTCCTGTATGACGCTCGTGGTGAAGGTAATAGCGCAATGCCTGAGCAGTCAGTTTCATTGTATATGCCATTTCGTGAGTTTATGTTATGAGCGGCCGTAAAAAAAATACCTGCTCAAAGCTTAAACACAGGGTTACGCTACAACAAGAAATTCAAACCCCTGATGGGCAGGGGGGGTATATCAGACAATGGGATGACGTTGCTGTTTTGTGGGCAGAGATTGTTCCGCTGACGGGTAATTACCCTTCGTCGCGTGGCGGTGGGCTTGAGGTGTTCGATGCTGGCCAGTTGCAGGCCTTAATGACTCATAAAATGTTGATTCGTTATCGCAGCGGCTTACATGCAGGTATGCGGTTTGCCTTTGGTGACAGGCTGTTTAATATTAAATATGTGGCTAATAGCCAGCAGCAGAATGAGACATTGGAATTACTGGTGGAAGAGGGGGCAGCCGTTTAGCGAGCAAGTGCGCTGGCCATTTCACGGTTTAATATGGATAGCGAAAATAACAACATGTCCACATGCTGCCTGAATTGTTGCTGCCAGTCGCGATGCAGCTGAATTTTACAGCTTTTGCACAGGTCGTATAAAAATTGGATCGCACCCTCAAAGCTAAACATGTGAAGGGCATCCATGAAACGCTCTATATCTTTAATAGCAATTTTTCGCACCATTAGCTGAAGGCCGTGCGCAAGGTCCATTAAAGCCGTTTGCCATGGGCTATAAGCAGCCGCGTAAGCGGGCTCCATTTTTTCCGTAAATATTGAGAGATGTGTTGCAGCCTGCAAAATAGTGGGCTGATAGAGGCGTGCAAAATCTTTTAGCACACGCTCAGCTCCCGCGCTGTCTGCCTCGCTCTTAGGGGCGATTATAAGCTGTTCCTTATTCATACTATCATTATATCAGAGCCGGAATGGGACATTCGTTAAGTTTTTATGAACAACCCCTAAAAAGATTTGCGAAATATGACATTTATAAATTTATTACAACAATCGATATATCAGGTGCTTACCGGAGATACGCTCCTTATGGCAGCGGTTAATGGCGTGTTTGATAAAACCGTACAGTCCACTCCATTTCCCTATATCACCTTTGGCAAGTCCAGCAGCAGCGACTGGTCGAGTAAAACAACGCAGGGCGGGCAGTGCAATATCAGTATTCATATATGGAGCCGTGAAGGGGGACGCAAGGAGGCGGCCTCTATTATGGAACGGGTTTATATATTGCTTCATGATACCCACCCATCCGTATCCGGGTATGAGGTGGTCATGCTTCGCTTTGCTGATAGCAAAATTGAACTTGGCAATGATGGGTGGACTTATCAGGCCGTCATTAGCTTTAAAGCTCTTCTTCAAAAAACCGCTTAACGGGTAGCAGGTATATTATGTCAGCCGGAAAAGGATCACTTGTCCTGATTAAAATTGGAAATGGCGGAAGCCCTGAAACATTTGAAACCATAGGGGGTATGCGCACGACCCGAATGGTAATCAATAACCAGCTTCTCGATAGCAGTAATCGTGAATCAGGGCCGTGGCGCAAGCTCATGGGAAGTGCGGGTATACAGTCCATGACCATAAGCGGTAGCGGTATTTTTGTTGATTCCAATAGCGAAGAGGCGGTGCGCCTATGTGCATTTGCTGCCAGCATCAGTAATTATAAGCTGTATTTTGCCAATGGGGACGCTTTGACAGGAGCATTCTACATTACTTCTTACCAACGCTCCGGTGAACATGATGATTCGGAAACCTATGCACTGGTTCTTAGTAGTGCTGGCCCCATAGAATTTACCGCTGCGTAAAGGATAGAGTAATGAACGCAAACCCTTTACGCGGCGAAGTAATTATAGAATTTGATGGTATTGCGTATGTGATGCGCCCCACATTTGCTGTGTTAGCGGCAATTGAACAGCGACTCTCACAAAGCCTCATTCAGCTTGCGCAAAAAATATCCGATGAAACGATCAGCCTGCAGGAAGTAACAATAATTATTGAACTTTCGATGGAAAACAGGGCGCCAGCGCATTTCCTGACAGAGGCCATTATCCGCAACGGCCTAAGCCGTGCGCTAGATGCTGTAGCGAATTTGTTTGTTATAATTTTTGGCGGACTGCATGCCATTACGCAATAAGCTTTTTCCCTGGTCTGAATTGCTCTGCATTTCCTACAGTAAGCTTTCATTGGCGCCTGAGATATTCTGGAATATGACACCTGGCGAATGGATTCTGGTGGCATTACCGCATATACGCACCCAACAACCCGTGCATATTAATGAGGCTGAGTTGCTTGCGCTTATGAAGCAATTTCCAGACGTTTAGTGGGCAGGTATTTCAACAGAAATAGTTTTGATATAATCGGTGTACTGTTCCTGCAGCTGTTTGATTTCTGGCCCATTACAGCTGCTTTGCGAATACATTTCCTTATAGGAACCTTCGGCTGCAGTCTGAATGTCGTGCTCAAGCCTTCCTGGCGCATTTACCGACGCCATTTCACGCGCCAGGGCAGAGATAATGGTGTGGTAATCCTGCGCATTGATAAGACCACATTTTTTGAGAAACAGGTAATTCACGATAAGCCCTTCATAGCGCTTTTTGATGCCATCCATCTCTGACTGTGAATCATTGGCACTTTTCTCGGGATCATAGACATCCTGTAAGGTAACCGGCTGTGCCTGCGTTTCGATGCGCGCGGCAAGTGTATTGTCTGCGGTCATTTCTTCTTGGGGTGCTGGTGAAACGGCCTTTGCGGAAACAGCGACCTGGCCCGTGCGTGATGTGGTGGCGGACTGCTGGCTGAATGACTGCAGTTGTTTTACGGAATCACGCAGTTCCTGGTTTGCATTGGTCAGCACATCAAGCTTTGCCTGTGTGGCTACCTGTATTTGCGTAAGCAGATGATTCGTCTCTTTCTGTTGCAGATGGTCAAGGATAAGCACGGCAAATAAACCCGCTGCAATAGCACATAAGAATTGTGCTGTACGCGCCCAGGCGAACTGACTGATCCACTCGGCTGTTTTGCTATCTGCATGCTGTTTCCAGTAGCTGGAGAAGCGCTTATTCTGCTGTATATGTAGATAAGCGGCGGCGATTAAAGCGGCCAAAAATAATAGTACAATATACAGCATGAATGCTCCAACTGGTTTGCATTATGTGTACTAGGCATTTATGGGATTGACTACTGAGTAGTATGCGAATTCTTAAAAAGATTTATTAAGGATTCTTATCTTCGCAGGTGAGGGTAAGCATGCCGCCAGTAGCACGTGCAAACCAAGGGCGGTCAAAGGCGTAGCAACGGTATTCCACTTCGAGTTTTTTCTCGCCGCAATCTTCGGGGGCCATATCAGGGAATGTTTCGTCAGAGACTGGGACGGTGCATTTAAGTTTGCCATTGCACAGTTCGGATACGATCTCAAGCGCATTATCTTTTTTCATATACTGTGGATGAGCGTCTGTTTTTTTGACGTATGCCTTATCGAGTGTACTGGTGGATTCAGAATAACGGGGGCAGTTCAGGCCCCAGCTCGCATGGGTAACGGCAATATTGTATGCGGTTTTAACCACAGCCTGCTCAGTTGGGGCAGCTGGTTTCGAGCGCGTAACGCTCCAGGCAAGGTAAACTGCCAGAATGATAACCGAAACAATAAGGAGGTGCGTTTTGAAAGACATAACGACGACACTATGTCTTTTTGTGTAAGCACTTGCAAGTTAAAAAGATTGGCCGTTTGAACGGTAAATGGAAAGTAACGCTTTATGGAAAATAGCTTCAGTAATGGCAATAACCGGTTTGGCAAATTAAGTGATTATTTGAGTCAAACCAGACAAACTATCTCCCGCGTGCAAAGAGTCGCAGGGCAGACAATACGCAAAAATGAGCGCGATCTATACCAAATCCATGCCGATAATGAATCCAAAAGCCTCATGATGCTGCTGCAGGAAATTAATATTGCAACCGGCGTTATAGATCAAAATGATATTATTGAAGAAAATCAACGAAATGTCTCGTCACGGCAGAATTCCGCGAATAATTCATCGCAACCATTATTCCGCTTCAGCCAGAAGCAAATATGGTCGAATTTTGCTCGTGAAATAACTAAGTCATTGAAAAGAAATATGTAATCTAATTGTGACGCTCCGCTATTCAGTTGACCATCTTAGTATTTTGTTATATTATTGATAATAATAGCATTTATAGAGGTTTTGGCTAAGATTTCCTCGTAACCAAAATGTCATAAAAATTGGCTGGTTATATAAGAGGGTCTACTGCTATAATGATAAACGTAAAGAAGTGATTTTATTTTTGTTTTTTAGGTATTTAACTTAATTTTACGTTTGGGCAGCTGCCATTGTGAGCGACAAAAAGTCTAATAACTCAAGCAATGAATTTGATGTGCAGAAGCTGCGCGTCAGTGAGCATCAGATTGAGAATAATCTGAGAGAGGCAGCCGAAGGCGCGCTCAAAACCCAGACAGATAAAAAAACCGGCAAGGAAACTTTCTGGGGATTTAAGGTAAACAGGACTTCTGCCTTCGTAATCAACATGCTTTACGACAACGTCGTAATTCCATGGACAGATCGAGGCGCAAAACATATATACACAGCCGCTTTGCAGTTGGCAGAGCGTCATGCGCCAGAGGGTAAGGCGCAGCAGATTGCAACGGCAGTTGCTTTGGCTGCGCGCATTGGCGGTGTGGTGATTAAGCCTGTTGCGGAACTTATTTCGATCAACAGGGATCATTACAAAGAGCGGGCTGATTTATCTGAAAAAGTCACCAATGCGATTGCGGGTACTCCTGCTGATTACAGCACTAACGAAGTAGTGAAAACTGCGTACGAGCGTGTACACAATGAGTGGACACGCGACCTGACGCGTAAAATTCCTGATGCAATTAAAACGGGTATTCAGGTTTCAATAGCTTATGACCAACACAAGGTTCATATGTCGCAAGCAGCGCCATACATGGGCGCTGGTTCATCAAATACTACTGAAGCTGGTAAGCCGCCTTTGTTTGATTCGGAAACAATGGCACTTGATAAGCGCATCAAGGAAATAAAATCCAGTGGGTTGGCCCCTGAAACCATTGAGATGGAACTTGAGCGCCTAAAACGCTCACGCGGACTTTCTGCTGCTCAGGAAGATAAAGATCTGGGCTCCAAGCTTTTTAGCCCGAACCTATCAGGTATGCTCAGTGGTGTAACTGAAGCCACCAAAGCCATTGTGAGTGACATCAACGAAGGCTGGGCTAGCCCTAAGACAACGGCATGGGATAAAATTCAGCTGCTGAAGCAGGTTATGGATGAGCAGCCAGCTGGCCAGAACCCTGACCGCATCAAAGTAAATGGCATATTGCTTAAGAAATTTATCGTAGAAATTTTCCAGCAGAACGAAGTTGACCGCGGTCGTGGCCGTATGGGTGATGCTTTGGTTGAGCAGTTAATGCCGGCAGTAAATAAAATTGCTGATCATCTTGCTGATACAACGCTTGATGCTAATGCGCTTATACACCTGGTTGGTGACCACAAGATCATTATCCATCAGGATGCTGCCAGGATATTTGCCAAAGAAGAAACCGTTGAACAGGCCATTCTTGCCCTTCGCGGCGTCAATACCTCAAAAGAAAAAGTCAATGTTGATGAGTTTTTCTCGAATTTTGCCGATCCTGCGCTGGCTAAAGATGTTATCCGCAAGAACCTCGATACCCTTCAGGGCGCAGAGCGCGCCTTATTCATATCCATTTTCCCTGATGAATTGCTTACCAAAGCTGGTATGAACAAAGAAGGTATCCTGGCTGCACGCCATGAATGCCACGAAGGTCTTTACGATATTGTTGCCGCCAATACGATTGAACTGTCACACAGCGACCCAGAGCAGCTTAAGCATTTGGGCCTGACCAAGTCTGAAATCCAGGCGCTTCATGAACTGGGCAGCGAAATTAAACGTGGTGACACTGAGGCCGTAAAAGTCGCTGTGGATGGTGCTGACCGTACAGTGATCAGTGCGCTTCGTACCGCTGCATTACATCAGCAGCTTGAGGGCAAGGGTGAAGCAGCTGAACGCATCTGGACAGATATGGTTCAGAAAGGCGCAACACTGCGCGAGAAAATTGATAGCCATAGCGAAAATGTTGAGGCAGCCGCTAAACCAAAGAGTTTTGCAGAGCGTGAAAAGAAACATGAGCCGCATGATGCAAAGGTCGCACATCGTACCGACCATAAAGATACTAAAGTTATGACGGCAAGCGAACGCGAATTGCATCGCCGCAGCAAACACACGACTGAACCCCATCATGGTATAGGGGCTACGTAATGTATGAATGTTGCAATGCGAAATTTCATTGAAGGCGGTCTCTTCTGAAATGACATTGAGCATGATAGTTTATCGGTGCGTTCAAACCATCTAATTCCCTTAAGAAACACGAAGAATATATCTCCGTTCGTGACCCAGGTGAACCGACTGGCTATAACTATAGTATTAATCGTTAAATATTATTAGCTTATGGCGTAATCCCATCTTTCCCCTTGTAATAAAATGTTAACAAAAAAGCCATGTGCCCAGCAGGTTGTTTGTTTTATACTTTAAGAGTAAAAAACCATAACCGAGCAATGTAGTACATGGTCGCCATCAACCATAAGCATCATAAAGCAGTAGCGAAAGCCGCGATTGGCGAAGGCAGCAAGCTTTCCGCCCAGACAGGCAATCGTATTGCTACGCATGCTGATGATGCCGCCGTAAACATGGATCAGATGTATGCTGGCATTGCTAATGAAATCCAGGCCGCACGCACTGGCCAGCCTGTAGTAAACCGCGTTCCTAAAAATCTTTCACCAGTTGTTGAAGAAGCGGCGATGCAGCAGCGTGAAACTGCTAGCCAAATTGTAAATGAAGCTGCCGCAATGGAAGTGCAGCGCGAAGCTGCAAGCACCGCGCGCACCGATACCGTCGTGGGCTATGCCGACACGGCAATGACGGTTGCAGGTTTTGCGCCGATGATTATACCGATTGCACAAAAAGCTACTGGTGCTGCAGGCTGGATTGCGACTAAAACCGGAAATCTTACGCGTGTGAAAGCGCTAACCACCGTTGGTGAAAAAATGGGTGGTGCAGCAGCTACAAGCTGGAATGAAATTACGTTCAATGAACTGGGAGATGCCACGCGTACTAAAGGCGTGGTTGGCACTGTTGCACAAAAAAGCGCTGATATAGTATCGGGCCCAGTGCACTGGGCGGCGGAGAAAACCGGCTTTAGTGGCTGGAGGGTTGGCGCCAACGCTAAAAACGCCATTAAGGAACTTGAAGCTGCACGTGGTGTTGCAGGTCAGTTGAGCATGAACGATCTTAGCATTGTTGGCGGTATTAGTGGCAAGGTTAACGCCGGTTTTGATGCAAGCCATCTGGCTACGGCCGAAAGCAAGAATATGATTGCGCTTGCCCGCACGGCTGCTGAAGAAGGCAAGCTGTCTGCTGCTGGCACCAAGTTTCTGACGTCTGTCGAAAACAGCGTTGCGCATCATGAAGGTGC
>JAGVKI010000199.1 GCA_020050695.1 Alphaproteobacteria bacterium
GGCGGCGAAGGCAACGATACCGTGTCCTATGCAACCTCGTTCCAGTCCGTAGATATCGACCTGAACTCGACCATTGCCCAGCAGGGCGGTGATGCGCAGGGCGACGTAATATTCGACTTTGAAAACGCAATCGGCTCGATCCTGAACGACAGGCTGATCGGCACTGACGGTGTAAACAACCTCTTTGGCGGCGCGGGTGAAGACCTGCTGATCGGCAATGGCGGCGCTGATTACCTCGAAGGCGGCACAGGCGACGATACGGTTTCCTACGAAACCTCCGACGCAGCGGTTAACATCAATATGATTAGCGGTGCTCACACGGGCGGCGACGCTGCGGGTGACATCTTTGCTGGCATCGAAAACGTAATCGGTTCCAACTTCAACGATACGCTGATTGGTGACTATGCGGGCAACGACCTGTACGGCATGGGTGGTAACGACTTCCTGATCGGCAACGGCGGCGGCGACATCATCAATGGCGGCGACGGTGTTGACACCGTATCCTACAGCTGGGCAACCAGCGGCGTGAACATTGACCTCACCGCGCATTATGCAGGCGGCGCAGCGCTGGGCGATACGATTGCCGATGTTGAAAACGTAATCGGCACGAGCTTCACCGACTTCCTGACGGGCGATACCAATGCAAACGTTCTGACCGGCGGCCTTGGCCGTGACTATCTGGCAGGCGGTGCGGGCGCGGACGTATTCAAATACACATCGATCAATGATTCGGGCAATGCGCTCGATACCTGTGATGCGGTTACCGATTTCAGCACCACCAGCGGCGATCTGATCGACCTGTCGGCGTTCGCCAGCGACAATTGCAGCTTCGTAGGTAATACCGGCTTTGTTGCAAACGGCCTTGGCCAGTTGAACTACAGCTTCTTTGGCGGCACCACCACCTTTGTCGGCCTCGACAATAATGGTGACGGCGTACTGGACTTCCAGATTGAACTGTCTGGTATCCACAACCTGACTTCGGATGATTTCGTACTGTAAGGAATTTGGGGGCTTTAAAGAATAACCGGTACTCTTAGGCGTTAGCGGGAATAACCGCTTCGCTTAAGATGCCGGTAGCCACCAGCAGACGATAAGAGCCCACGACGTAACGCGTCTTGGCGCGCAGCATGGCAATCTTCGAACTATACACTTCTTCCTGCGCATTGAGCACATCAAGCACCGTGCGTGTGCCTGCCATACGTTCGGCTTCGACACTGCGCAGCGCCTTTTCTGCTGCAGCAATGGACTGCGCATAAGCAGAAATAATCTTGCTGGAGGCATTGAAATCATGCCATTCGCGGATGGCTGCCTCTAATACCTGGCGGTTTATATCTGATGTCTGGTTTTTAGCCCTGGCATATTCATGCTTTGCTTCCTTGATACGGGCATATTCAGCACCGGATTGGAAAATGGGCACTTTCACCTGTAGCATCACAGCGCGCTGGTCGACTTCGCTCAGGCCCGGCTGGCTGGTGCGGTTGCTGTTATTAAGCTGCCCTTCGATATTGACCTGGGGCAACAAGGTGGCGGTACGCTGATCAATCGTATAATCGGCGGCACGTTCATTTTCCTTGGCAGTTATAAGCGCCGGGTGGTTTGCGACCAGGCGCATGATTTCCTGCTCGGTCTTGGGAAGGGTAACGGGCAGGGGCGGCATATGGTCAATCTGGGCCGCTTCCAGGCCTGTTTCACGCTTATAGGTGGCATTGGCTGCCTCAAGGGCCGCCTGGGCATCACGCAGGTCTGCCTCGGCCCGTGCCAGGCGCGCTTCTGACTGCGCTATGTCGGTTACGGTCAGTTCGCCTGCCTTATATTGCTTCTGGGTGCCATCTAAATGGTGGGTAAGGGCGGTCACTTTTTCATGGGCAAGCAGTAATACTTCTTGTTTTTCAGATACATCAGCATAAGCGGTGATGGCGCGCAGCAATATTTCCTGGCTTACCTGCTTTAAACGGTAGGTGCCGGCTTCTTCGCGTGCTTCCGCCGCGCCGATCTGTGCTATAGTGCCCCCACCATTGAATATGGGTTGGGTTACTGTCAGCTGCTTATTGGTGGTGGACTCATCGGTTTTTGGTAAATTATTGAATTTAATCTGTTGCTTACCCTTATCATACCCCGCAACGGCAGTTGGCAGGAAGCCTGAATAAGCCTCATATACCCCGGTTTTGGTTACTTCTAAGGACTCGCGTTCGGCCTGAAGCTGAGGGTGGTGGTTGATTACCTCATGGAGCATATCGGTGAATGTACCGGCATAGGACTGATTTGCCGATATAAAATAAGCTATTGCCGTAGTGCAGAGTAGTAGGGTATGACGCATGCTAACTCTTGGATACGAGAAAAAAGGTTTATATGTATTAACTTTTTATTGTGTATTTAGCAAGAATTTATTACCTTACATTTACTTTTAAGCCGCCTATTTGGTTGGGATAATGCAAAAACCTATTGATATATTTGATAAAATATTCGCAGACCTCAAGCCGGTTGCCTATGCTGCGGCTTTAGTCAGCTTTTTTATCAACCTGCTCATCCTGCCCATGTCTCTATATGCCCTGCAGGTAATGGACCGTGTGGTGACCACCGGAAGCATGGCAACGCTTATATGGCTGACCCTTATCATGCTGGTGATGTTTGCCGTGGCGGGTTTGCTTCAGTCGCTTCGCAGCATTACCCTGGCGCGCGCCGCCGACTGGGCGCATGAACGTATTGCTGAACTGGCACTTCCTATTGTACTGACGCAGGCGGCTGGTGGGCAAAAAGGTGCGCAGCAATTGCGCGATGCCGCGTCCCTGCGCAATTTCCTTTCCGGCCCGGGCCTTGCCACCTTGTTCGATGCCCCGTGGTCGGTACTCTATATATTAGTGCTGTTTATTATCCATCCTGCGCTGGGGGTGCTGGTTACTGCCGGTGCCAGCGCACTGCTTATACTGGCATGGCTCAATGAAGCCGCCATACGCGAACCTACGAAAGAAGCATCCGCCTTTCAGGCGCGCAACATGCAGGAACTCGAACTGGCCACCCGTAACGCTGAAGCTACCCAGGCGATGGGCATGGGCAAAGCGCTGACCACGCGCTGGCGTATGATGCAGACGCGTATATCCGCGCTGCAGATGCTCGGTAGTGACCGCGCTGCCATTATTCAGGGCTTCACTAAATTTACCCGTCTTTCGCTGCAGGTGCTGGTAACCGGTATTGCTGCATGGCTTTCGGTTGATGGCATTGTCACCGCAGGTGCTATCGTCGCCTCTGCCATTTTGGCCAGCCGTGCGCTTGCGCCATTTGAAATGGCCATTGGCAGCTGGAAAAGCATGAATGATGCCCGCACCGCTTACGGCCAGCTGCGTGAGGTGTTTATGAATGCATCGACGGGCATTGAAACCATGACGCTGCCAGCGCCCGACGGCATACTCTCTCTCGAAAAAGCAACCTATACTCCGCCGGGCCGCGAAGCCCCGATTCTGAACCAGATTGATTTCCGCTTAGAGGCAGGCGAAACGCTTGGCGTCATTGGCGCCAGCGGCTCTGGTAAATCGACACTCGCCCGGCTTATCATGGGCGTATATGCACCGCAAAGCGGCGCGGTGCGCTTAGATGGCGCCGATATTTACCGCTGGCCGCGTGAGGAATTTGGTAAATATGCGGGCTACCTGCCGCAGGATGTAGAGTTATTTGGTGGCAGCGTGCGCGACAATATTGCCCGCTTTAATGACAATGCCGACCCGGAAGCCATCGTACGTGCTGCCCAGCTGGCAAACGCCCATGAGCTGATACTGCGCCTGCCGCAAGGCTATGACACGCAGATTGGTGCAGGCGGGGCTCTCCTGTCTGCTGGCCAGCGCCAGCGTATCGGTCTTGCGCGCGCATTCTACGGCGATCCGCGCCTGCTGGTGCTGGATGAGCCTGATGCCAGCCTCGATGATACCGGGCAGCAGGCACTGGTGATGGCGCTGCGCCGCGCCAAGCATGAGAACATGACCTGCGTAGTGGTGACGCACCGCAAATCACTGCTTACGCATGTTGATAAATTGCTCTTCCTTTATGATGGCAGGGTTGCCGCATTCGGCCCTGTAGCTACGGTCATGGAAGCACTTGCTGCAAAACAAAAAGCAATGCAGGCCGCAGAAGGGGCAAACGTATGAACCCGAAAAACATACATTTCCCGACCTTGCCATCGCTGCCTGAACCAGGCGCGCGCAGCAAACGCATGATCGCACTGGCTGACCAGCTTGCCACGATGATGACGCAGCGCCGTTATCAGGGACATAACCCATGTATTGCCAGCGTGTATGCACCGCTTCGCGCCAGCGTAATACTGATGGTCGCCATTACATTCATTGTGCTGGTGTTTGGCACGCTTGTCCCTATCGAAAGTGCTTCCATAGCCAAAGGCAGCGTGACCGTGCTTTCCAAGCGCAAGACGGTGCAGCATTTAGAAGGTGGCATCATTAAAACC
>JAGVKI010000296.1 GCA_020050695.1 Alphaproteobacteria bacterium
ACCAATAAAGCGCATGAGCAGTTTCACAAACAGATGCTCATGACTGTATCGCATGACCTGAAAACGCCGCTGGCGACCATTGTCGGCTCGCTGGAAATCTGCCATCGCATGGAGAAGTCCCTGAGCGGTGAGAAAAAGAACATATTGGTCAACCTGGCGTTGACTGAAGCGCATCGCCTCAATAACTTTATTACCCATTTGCTCGATATTGTGAGGCTGGAAACTGGTATTACAACAACCCATCCGGAGCATTGCAACCTCACGCAGCTTATACAGGATTGTATCAGCAGCATATCTGCTAGCCGCTTTTACAGCATTCGGATGGATCGGATTGGTGATGACTATGCGGTTGTAGATCCTATGTTATTTGGCCGTGCTATTTACCTGGTGTTGGAAACGGCCATGACACAAACCCCTTCAAAGCCTGAAATAACACTGCAATACGGCCATGGCGTTGATGGTATGATGGTGTGTGTCCACTATAATGGCATTGGGCTGCCCTATGGCGAAAATCAAATCGCATTCAATAAATATACGCGCTTTTCCAGGAGCGATATGCAGAACGCAGGCTCTGGGCTTAGTCTGACGGTTTGTTCGATGCTGGTTAACCTGCTGGGTGGCAGCCTGCAGATGGAAAACGAGGCTGATGGCCGCGTCATGATCACTCTGCGTGTTCCACATAAGGAAGACTAAAGTTGACTGGCAATAAAAAAGGGGCGGTATATACCGCCCCTTTTTTGCGCCAACACCTCTGGTTAAAGAGGCGGGTTAGCGCGTCTGCCTGTAACCAGGCTGTATACCAGGCTCGCTACAAACAATACTACGAATAGTACGGCCAGGAACTGCGCGATCTGTGAGAATTGAGCGGCCATGCCGCCAAAACCAAAGAAAGCAGCCAGAATGGCTAAGATAAAAAAGGTAACAATCCAATTAAGCATATAATATATCCTCTCTATAAGAACTCAGTATGCTGAGGCTTATTTTCTCCAAACGGGTTTACCAAGGTCAACATCGTCCTTATCGGTAAAAGCACCGGTTGCCGCACCGGCAGCGCCACCAAGCACAGCACCCGTTACAGGACTGCCTCCAAGCAGTGCGCCACCAACTGCGCCAGCGCCTGCGCCAATGGCACCGCCACTTAAAGCACGATCAGACTGGGTATTACCACAGGCAGTCAGCAGTGTGACTACAATGGCTAGTGTCGCGAGATTCTGTATTTTCATAATTATATCCTTTCTAGATATTTTCTCATTATCCAGTCTATGGAGAGATGACTAAGTAAGCAGTCATGAATCCCCATAGCCTGGGTAAGGAAAGGGTAAGGGAACTTAAGCAACTTTAGATTCAGATTGAGCCGCAGCCTCAATTACGTCCATGCGGTAACCAATGCCTGCCTCGGAAACGATAATTTTTTTGAGGTCAGGAATCACCTCCAGCTTGTCACGCACCTGGCCAATATAGACGCGCAGATACTGCGTATCTTCCACATGTGCCGGGCCCCAGACTTCCTTGAGGATCTGACGGCGCGTAAGCATACGGCCACAATTGATCAGGAAATAGCGCAGCAGGTCATACTCCTTAGGGGTAAATGCCACTTTTTCGCCGCCAATATGAACTTCGTGACGCACCAGGTCCATGCGGATCGGGCCATTGGACAGTTCTGGCTCGCCAGCTTCACGCACAACCGATTTGCGCAGGTTGGCGTTAATGCGGGCAAGCAGGGCGTCTGCGCCGAAAGGTTTGGTGATATAGTCATCTGCGCCCATATTAAGGGCAGCGACCAGTTCTTCCTCGCTGGAGCGGACAGTCAGTACAATAATAGGTACCTGCGTCCATTCGCGAAGGTTCTGGATCACTTCTTTGCCGTCCATGTCGGGCAGGCCAAGATCTAACAGAATAAGATTCGGGCGAACAGAAGCCGCCATACGGATGCCTTGCTTGCCGCAATCGCTTTCAACTACTTTGAAATCGACAGCATCCAGAAAGATGTTCAGCATCTTGCGGATGCCTTCTTCGTCGTCAATAATAAGAATAGTGTTCTTTTTTTCCTGCACAGTCATGTAAGTCTCCATTTGTTTAGTGAGGAGGGAACCGGAACGATTCACCGCCCTATGGATGTATCCTTAAATGACTCCGCCTAAGGATACTGCCCCTAACATGGGGCAGTATCGTAAGGATGTTATAAGGTTCTAATAAAGTTATTGTAATACATAGATAAAACTATTGGCGGATTAACCGCCATAGATGACATATGCACCGGCAGGCACGCGATAGTTGATCCCATTACAGGATTCAATATTCGGCTGGTTTTCCGGCAGGCGGTCTGTAAACCATACGCGGCACATGCCGTTAGGCGGGAACATTTCCTTAGGCACGGTAAGGCCGCTACCTTCAGCTATGTAATAGCCATTATAATCATAATACCCGGCACGGTCGTAGGTATACGTAGTAGTGGTGGTACGGGTTACGCGTGGGTTCTCGGCAACATATGCCGGGGCAGGGCGGGCATGATGATCGTTATTGGTAACGCCGCCAGGAGCCGGCGGGCGATTACGCTGCGCATCATGGGTGGTATTTGCAGGTGGGATATAATTGCCGTTCTTGTCGTAATAGCCGTTGTTTCCGTCGCAGGCAGTTAGCAATGTGACAAGGCTAAGACATGTCATGGATAGTAATGCACGCATAAAAAGCTCCTAAAATAATGAATAAAACACAGTCGTGTTACGGTTTAAGCATGTAGTACAGCGCGCAAAGAAACGATCATGATGACACAGGCAGCCAATAAATTCCGGTAAGGGGAAGTGTTTGGCTTAGCGCACGCTAAACTGTACGGTTACGCATTTTCCAGAAGGCTGTGATGGCTGTTTTGCTCGCTTATGCGACGTAAGATTAAGTACCTTGGAACTTTTCTTTGATTTGTTTCTGCTAAAAATAGCCTGGGTGGTCGGTTGTGTGATCGGCATAACGCTTCCTATTCATTGAGTGGATAAAAAAAGGGCCGGACAAAAAATGCCCGGCCCTTCATCGCAATTAGTACTTTGAAGTACGGTTGCCAGACGACGTATCGTTGTCGTATGAAGGATCGTCCTTCATACCACTGGAACGCTTGCCTTGGTCTTTCTGGTTCTGCTGGTTCTGGTTCTGGTTTTTCTGTTTCTGTGGGTTCTGCTGATTTTGTGGGGTATTAGTCATAACTAAATCTCCTTTTAGACTTTTGGGCTGTGCCCGATGCGACAGCCTACGAGATGAAGGTTAGAAAGGCAGGCCGAAGAAAGCGATGTTGGAGGGCTTTACTGTACATAAACTATGCATAAATGCCGTTGTTTTTATCCTGATTCTTCAGGGGGCATCCGGCAGATTCCACTTAAAACCCACATATTAGGAAAAAGCCAAATGGAAATATTGGGGTGCTATTCCATCTAAGCGGGGCTGCTAGGATAGAAATATGTATGAGAGAAGATGCCAGCTAAGGTCTACACGGAAGATGGCTGCCTTGGCACGAATGTATCCGGTCAGCTTAAGTTCCTTATCAGTAAGGAGGCTTGCCAGGCTGCGTAGTTCTTTGCAAGTTCTTGCGGAACAGGGAATAATCACCGATGAAAAAAACGCGCTGGCTATGACCTTGGGCTGCGCGCACACACCCTGCAGCATGCATTTGAAGTAGGTGCGGGGATATAATCCGCACAGCTGATGTGCAGCTAAACGGCCAATGTTGGGGTATGTTGTGCTTCTGCTTCATAGCGTTCTTTGAAGCTTGCCGCAGGTGATTTGGCCAGGCTTTTCACAAAGCTTTTATTTGGCGTTTGATTGTCCGCTTGCTCAGAAACAGGCGCAGTGGCAATAGGCGCCGTATGTTCATGAGCGGTATTCCCTTCCTGCTTACGGGCGAAGAAGCGGCTGGAAAAATAAAGTCCCGTGGTGCAGACAGAGGTATAGAAACCTTCAAATAAACTGATTTTGGAGAGTTCTTTTATGTCAAATTTGCCAAACCATTTGGCAATGCCGGGCTTCTTGGCCAAGGCTTCACCCATGCGG
>JAGVKI010000118.1 GCA_020050695.1 Alphaproteobacteria bacterium
TCAGACGCTGCGCGGTGCTGGCTACAAGCTAGCGGCTTAAGTGCCAGCATAGCAGAACGTATGGAATCCAAACTCGCCCGAATCGTTAAAACCTTCACCTTCAGGCTCGCACTGATCTATGTGGGTTTGTTCGGGCTTTCGGTGATCGTGCTGTTTACCTTCATTTACACCTTTGCCATGAGCTTTCTGGATGAGCAGGTGAACGATTCTATCCGCAAGCAATATACCAGCCTGCATAATGCCTATAAGGAAGGCGGCACCAACGCTACCGAAGAACGCATGAAAGAACTCGTCGCCAACGACGACGAAGGCACCGGCGTTTACATGCTGGTCAACCGCGAGTACGAGCGCCTGGAGGGGAACCTCAATGAGTGGCCGACCAACACGGTCGAAGAAGGCAGCTTTGACGATAACGGCTCGTGGGTACGGTTTTACATCGAAAGCACGCAGGGCAAGCCGTCAGGCATCGAAGTGCGCGCTGTACGTGTGCCCCTGTCCAAATGGCGTTCGCTGCTGGTGGGACGCAGTATCCAGAATAACCAGAAAGTCGAACAAACCATTGTGCAGACCTTCTGGGCAAGTTTGCTGCTGACCTGCGGCATGGCCTTTGTCGGCGCTATCATCCTGACACGAAGCGTAATGGGGCGTATCAATGTGATCAACCGCTCGGCAGGCACCATCATGCATGGCAATCTATCGGCGCGTATTCCCTATACCGTCGGCGGCGACGAGTTCGACGAACTCTCCTCGAACCTCAACCAGATGCTGGATAAAATCGAAAGCCTGCTGGCCTCGCTTTCTAACTTTGCCAACAATATCGCACATGATCTTCGCAGCCCGCTTAACCGTATTATCAACCGTGTGGAAGCAGGCCTGCGCACCATCAGCAACGATGATCCTTCGCGCAAACTGCTGGAAAAAAACAACCAGGAAATGCTGGAACTAATCAGCACATTCAATTCCATCCTGAAAATTTCCGAACTCGAAGCCAACACAGATTTCCGCCATTTTGAATATTGCGATGCGCGCGCTATCATCAGCAACCTGGTCGATTTCTATGAACCTTACGCCATGGAAAAAGGGGTGCATTTAGTAAGTGAAATAACCGACCCGGTGATCATCAAAGGTGAGAAGAACCTGCTAACACAGGCCTTTTCCAACCTGATCGATAATGCCATTAAATTTACGCCCGCTGGCGGCACCATCACGGTATCAGGCAGCAATGAAGACGGCCTGCGCAGTATTGTCATTGCCGATAATGGCCCCGGCATCGCGCCTGAATTCCACGACAAGGTGTTTGAGAAATTCTTCCGCTTAGAGCATAGCCGAAACACCAAGGGTAATGGCCTTGGCCTGAGCCTGGTTGCAGCGGTTGCGCGCATCCATAACGCCACCATATCACTGGAAGATAATGGGCTGGACGATAATGCGCCGGAAAATAATGGGCCGGGCCTGCGCGTACGCATCGATTTCGACCCAGACTCAAATACTTGATATTGCCGCTACATAGGATTATGGATGGTAGGCATACGCACATGAGCCTTACAGGAGAATGCTATGCTTAAGGGTAAAAACGCCATTGTAACCGGTTCCACCAGCGGCATTGGCCTTGCCATCGCCAACAGCCTTGCCGCTGAAGGCTGCAACATCCTGCTAAATGGCATTGCCGACAAGGACACCGTCAGTAAGCTGGTAGCCGAACTTCAGACCAAATACCGCGTACAGGTCGATTACTCACCCGCCGATATGACCAAGCCGAAAGAAATCGCTGAAATGGTTGCCATGTGCGAGCGTGTGTTTGGCAGCACCGACATCCTGGTAAACAACGCCGGTATCCAGCATACCGCGCCTATCGATGAATTCCCTGAAGAAAAATGGGACGCGATTATTGCTATCAACCTGTCATCGAGTTTTCACTCTACCAAGGCTGCGCTGCCAGGTATGAAAAAGCGTAATTTTGGCCGCATCATCAATATTGCCTCGGTGCATGGACTGGTCGGATCTGCGAACAAATCCGCCTATGTCGCTGCCAAGCACGGCATTGTAGGCCTTACCAAGGTAACCGCACTGGAAAATGCCACCGCCAATATTACCTGCAACGCACTCTGCCCGGGCTGGGTACATACGCCGCTGGTGCAAAAACAGATCGAAGACAAAGCCAAGGCGGAAAATATCTCGATTGAAGAATCCACCAACCGCCTGCTTGGTGAAAAACAGCCTAACCGCAAATTCATCCACGCAGAACAGATCGGCGCACTCATTGTGTTCCTGTGCGGCGAGAACGGTTCCGCCATGACCGGCGAGATCATGACCGTCGATGGCGGCTGGACAGCACAGTAAGTACAAATATATGACAATAAAAACCATCAATCTGGCACTTCAAGGCGGCGGCGCGCATGGCGCGTATACCTGGGGGGTTCTCGACAGGCTGCTCGATGAGGACAAGCTGGAAATCGAAGGCATCAGCGGCACCAGTGCCGGCGCCATGAACGCAGCCATGATGGTCTGCGGCCATATGGATGGCGGCAAAGAAGGCGCGCGCCGGTATTTGGAGACGTTCTGGAAACGCATCAGCGAAACGGCCGCCTACAGCCCGCTGCATAAATCGGCATTAGAGCGCATGCTGACGGGATGGAACCTTGATTCCTCGCCGATGTACCATACGTTCGAAATTTTAAGCAGGCTCTTTTCGCCTTACGAACTCAACCCGCTCAACATCAACCCCATGCGCTATATCCTTGAGGAGATGATTGACCCCAAGGCCCTGGCATCCTGCGATGAAATGAAACTGTTTATTGCCGCCACCCATGTGGCCAGCGGGCAAGCGCGTATTTTCCAGTCATATGAATTGTCAACCGACGTATTGCTGGCATCGGCCTGCATACCGTTCCTGTTTCAGGCCGTCGAAGTAGAGGGCGAGCATTACTGGGACGGCGGCTATATGGGTAACCCCGCTATCTGGCCGCTGATCTATCACTGCGACTCGCGTGATGTGGTACTGGTGCAGATCAACCCCATCCATGACAACCGCCTGCCTAAAACCGCGCCTGAGATCATAAACCGCTTAAATGAAATTTCCTTTAACTCAAGTTTGATTGCCGAAATGCGCGCCATCAATTTTGTGACGCGCCTGATAGAGCAGGGCAAGCTGAATGCCGATGAATATAAGAAAATGCACCTGCATCTGGTCTATTCGCCCACCCATATGCATAACCTCAATGCCTCGAGCAAAATGAATGCAGACTGGGATTTCTTCCGCTACCTGCGTGACATTGGGCGCAGGGACGCCGACCAGTGGCTGGTCGATAACTGGAAGAGTGTGGGAGTGCGCTCCTCGCTGGATATACGCGAGAAATTCCTCTGCCGCCCGGCAAAGGCACCTATGCCAAGCAAGACAGAATCGCTCGGCAACAAACCCCGGAAAGCTCCCAAAAAACGCACATAAAAAAAAGCGGCCCTTGGGGGGGCCGCAATGTATTTACCACTGCCTGACGGCGTACACCGCACCAGCGATCATCCCCAGAAGAATCAGGGGCTTTATGCTTTCCAATACCACCGCCGCCCCCACGAAGAGAACGGTAACAGCCACGATCTTGAAGATCAGGCCCAGGTTGATACGGGTAGCTTTTTTGTTATTTTTCACAACGGAATCCTCCGCCGAAAAGGCATAGCCTAATCACACAAGGCGCAGCAGCACCCCGGTAAAGAGGCAAATGCCAGCCTTGATAGTCTTCTAAAAAA
>JAGVKI010000060.1 GCA_020050695.1 Alphaproteobacteria bacterium
AATAGCAATAAGGAAGCCTGCAATAGCACGGCCGGACGATGTTTCTTGCCTCATGGAGCCCTCTTTAATGAATTAGAGATTGAAGTATTTTGCCTGCGGGTGGTGCACTACAATCGCCGATGTGGATTGTTCGGGATGCAGCTGGAACTCGTCTGAAAGTTCTACGCCGATTTTATCGGCTTGCAGCAATTTTAGCAACAACTCCTGATCTTCCAGTTTGGGACATGCCGGATAACCGAAGCTGTACCGTGACCCTCGGTATCCCTGCTTGAGAAGCTGCTTCATATCGCGATCGTCTTCATGGCCAAAGCCAAGTTCCGCACGTATGCGCTTATGGATATATTCGGCCATGGCTTCGGCGATTTCCACGCCCAGGCCATGCAAATACAGATAGTCCTGATAGCGCGTATTGGCAAACCAGTCGCGCGCCACATCTGCTACTTTCTGGCCTGCGGTTACCACCTGCATGCCAAGCACATCGCGCTCGCCCGAATCAATATCACGGAAGAAATCCGACACGCAAATGCCGCCATCCTTATCCTGGCGCGGCAGGCGGTAGCGCCCCACTTCTTTCTTACCTGTATCATCAAATATCACCAGGTCGTTGCCTTCGGCGGCACATTTGAAATAGCCGTAAGCTGCCTTGGGCTGCAGAATTTCATCGCGCAATGCTTCATCAAGCAAGCGCTTTAAAATAGGTTTTACTTCTACATCCACCCATTTCCAATATTCATCGAGGGTTTTTCCGGCTTTTTTAAAGCCCCAGTGGAAGGTAAACAGCATCTGTTCGTTTAGATAAGGAATCAGCGCTTTTACCGGCACGTTATCAATAATCTTCGGACCCCAAAATGGCGGGGTCGGCACTTCTACCTGCTTGGCCAGTTCGGCGCGCTTAAGCTTGATCGCCTCGACTTCGACCGGACGCAGTTCTTTGGCAGCCGCTTCCGCACCCATCACATCATTTTGCGACCAGCGCTGCTTTGCCTTGGCGCTTGACGGACGGTTATGCTTGCGTTTTTTTAGTTCGGCCAGGTGGTCATCAAACTGGCCAGAAGCGAGTTTATTCATCAGGTCAAGACCGTCAAATGCATCCTGTGCGTAAGCCACACGGCCGGAGCCATACGCGGCCACGCAGTCTTCTTCCACATAGGCGCGGGTAAGCGCCGCGCCGCCCAGTAACACGGGAAGTTCGTAGCCCAGCTGCGTGAGTTCCTGGAGGTTTTCGCGCATTACCACGGTGGACTTTACCAGCAAACCGGAAAGGCCAAGCGCGTCAGGTTTATATTCCTTGATCGCTTCAATGATGGTGTTGATCGGTTGCTTGATGCCCAGGTTGACAACCTTATAGCCGTTGTTGGTCAGGATAATATCCACCAGGTTTTTGCCGATGTCATGCACGTCGCCTTTAACGGTCGCCAGCACGATGGTGCCTTTTTGCTGGCCTTCGACTTTTTCCATGAACTGCTCTAAATAGGCCACCGCTTTTTTCATGGTTTCCGCCGATTGCAGCACAAACGGCAATTGCATTTTGCCCGAGCCGAACAGTTCGCCCACTACCTTCATGCCTTCAAGCAGGATGCTGTTGATGATAAATACAGGCTCGTGCGTTTTAAGGGCTTCCGCCAGATCCTCTTCGAGGCCTTTTTTATCGCCGTCTACAATACGGTCCTTGAGGACGCCTTCAATGGTATCAGCACGCTGTTTCTTTATAGAAGCCGCGCCTTTGCGTCCCTCAAACAGCGCAATAAAATATTGCAGGGGATCGTACGGATCATCTGGTGTGCCAGCAGGTTTTGTAGGGATGTAACTATTATCGTCAGTCATGAGCGCGGCAAATCCACAGTATATTGTTTTTGGCACCAGCCGCTCCAGCCGCCAGCCATGGAAAATACATTGGTGTAGCCCATTTTCTGTAAGCTATCGGCAGACAGCGCCGAGCGGTAGCCACCGCCGCAATACAGCACAATGCGGGTTTCCTTGTCGGGTATGACTTTTTCAATATCACGCTCGATAATACCACGACCTAAATGCTGCGCGCCGGTAATATGGCCAGCCGCCCATTCATTGTCTTCGCGCACATCGATCAGCACCAGCTTTTCTTTGCGCGAAAGCATGGCGTTTACATCGTCAGCGGTTACTTCTTTGATACGTGCCATCACTTCTTTGACCAGACCTAAAAACCCTTGTGCATGTTGTTTCATACGCCCTCTTATGCCGCATCTGATTTAGGGCTACGGCGATCGAAGATAAGGTCTTCGGCAGCAGCCACTTCATGTGCCGGAATTTTATGCAGGGGCATGATTTTGGACACATGGATAATCGCCCCCGTCATGCCGCGCTTCTGCGCATGATCGAGATAAACCGAGTTCAGCACGTGACGCGCCGCAGGATTCAGGCCGAAGGAGATATTCGACAAGCCAAGTATGATCTGAATGTCGGGCAATTCCTTGTGGATGCGTTCAATGGCATCGAGTGTCCACAGGCCCAGCTGGCGGTCATCTTCATTGCCGGTGCAGATGGTAAAGGTCAGCGGGTCAATCATCAGGTCGGACGGCGGCAGGCCATAATCCACGCAGCAGAATTTATACAGGCGATGGGCGATTTCCAGTTTGCGGTCCACGTCCTTGGCCATGCCCTGTTCGTCGATGGTGAGCGCAATCACCGCCGCGCCATATTTCTTTGCCAGCTTCATGCGTTTATGGGCAGGCTCTTCGCCGTCTTCAAAATTGATGGAGTTGATAATCGCCTTGCCGCCATACAGCTTCAGCGCCGATTCCAGCACGGGAAGTTCTGTCGAGTCAATCACCAGAGGAGCGGTCACCGAGCCGCGCAGGCGAGAGAGCATTGCGCTCATGTCATGAATTTCATCGCGACCTACGAACGCCGTGCATATATCGAGTGTGTGCGAGCCTTCGCGGATCTGTTCTTTTGCCATATCAAGGCAGGTATCCCAGTCTTCGCGGTCCTGCGCCTCACGGAATTTTTTAGAGCCGTTGGCATTGCAGCGCTCGCCGATGGATAAAATCGCATTATCCTGGCGCAGTTCCACCTGCTGGAAGAGCGACGCGACCGCCGGTATCCAGTGATGCGTGCGCGCTACCGGCAGCGGACGGCGCTTTCCGCCTTCTTGTCTTTCAAGCATCGCATTGATGGAGGCGATATGGTTTTCATTCGTGCCGCAGCAGCCGCCCACAATATTGATGCCGTCCTCTTTTAAGAAACGCTCAAGCCAACGCGCCATTTCATCCGGCGAAAGGGGGAAATGCACATGGCCCTGATGCATTTCAGGAAGGCCAGCGTTGGGCAGCACCGAAATACGGCGCGGCCAGTTTTTAGACAGCCAGCGCACATGGTCAGCCATTTCCTGCGGGCCGGTGGCGCAGTTAAGCCCCATCACATCTACGCCGAGCGCTTCAATCACGGTTGCCGCTGCGGCAATATCGCTGCCCACCAGCAGCGTGCCGGTGGTTTCCACCGTTACCTGCACCATGATCGGAAGAATGATGCCGCTTTTTTCCATGGCGAGTTTGGCGCCGTTTACAGCTGCTTTTACCTGCAACGGGTCCTGCGCGGTTTCCACCAGGAACGCATCGGCCTTGCCTTGGATCAATCCTTCCGCCTGCACGGCAAATGCGGTTTCAAGCGCATCATAATCAATATGACCAAGGCTTGGCAGCTTGGTGCCGGGGCCAATGGCGCCGATCACAAAACGCGGACGCCCGTCATGGGAAAATTCTGCAATCGCTTCATGCGCCAGTTCACAGGCACGGCGGTTGATCTCGATTGTCTTTTCGCCAAGGCCGAACTCTTCAAGCGTAAGCGTTGAGCCGCCGAACGTGTTGGTTTCTACCGCATCCGAGCCGGCTGCAAAATATTTCATGTGTACATTGCGGATAAAATCCGGGCGCGACAGGTTCAGGATCTCCGAGCAGTTTTCCTGCCCCCAGTAATCCTTTTCCACTTCCAGATCGGCGCCCTGGATCTGTGTGCCCATGGCACCGTCCAGCAGCAACACCTGTGAATCAACGAAGTCTAAAAACTTACTCATACATTACTGAAATATCTATTTATCCTAATATCAGGGCGCGCATTATAGCAGCCTTTAGCAGCAGCGCCATGGCTTTTATGCCAAGGTATTTATGCTGGGCTGCGCCCTTCCTTTTTATTATGGGCCAGCGCTTCTACCTGGCTGACAGGCTGCAGGTATTTGGGCCCCTGTTTGCCCATGTCATCACCCATAGCGTCGTAAATAGCCTGAGCTGGTAATTCAATTCCGTATTTTTTCATATCCTCGGTAAAATGCTCCAGCCAGTCGGCAGCAATCATGGCTTCGCCGGGAATTTCCTTCATGGCGATGGTGCCGTCAGGCTGCACCGAACGCTTGTCACCACCATGTTTTTGCACGAATTCGTCAGGCGTCATCCCTTCGGGAAGCTTGAGCAGCAGCGGGTAACGGCGCACAAAGCACGGCTCGTCATTAATACCCATGGTCGAATCGCGGCCAAGGACAATAATAGAGTAGCCATCATTGGCAGGAATTTCGGCCACCTGATCCATGTCAGGCTTTTTGGGTGTGGCTTTAGGCTCTGGCGATGCAGGCTTTACGCCACCAAAAATCTTATCTAAAAACCCCATGGCAATGCTCCTTTGGCGTGTGTTTTCGGCCCTTACCATCCCCTGATTGTGGATAAAGTCAATAACGGTCTCGTAATTATTGTAATTTCAAACACTAAACTGCAGCTGGCATCTGGACAATCACCATTAAACCCCTATATTTAGGGGCATGGCCAAATCCACCTCTCAATTCGTCTGCCAGTCCTGCGGCTCCATTCATCCCAAATGGTCTGGCAAATGCGACGCATGCAACAGCTGGAACACGATTGTTGAAGAAACGATGGACGCCACGCCCAAGGGGCTGACCTCCGGCAAGGGCCGGAAAATTGAATGGGTCGCCCTGGAAGCAGATGCCCAGGAGGCGGCACGCACCTCCTCTGGCATGGCCGAACTGGACCGCGTGCTTGGCGGCGGGCTGGTCGCTGGCAGCGCCGTGTTGATCGGCGGTGACCCGGGGATAGGCAAATCCACGCTTCTTCTGCAAATGGTGGCAACGGTGGCCAAAACCGGCCTGACCTGCGCCTATGTATCGGGCGAGGAATCGGTCGGCCAGGTGTCACTTCGCGCCAAACGCCTTGGTCTTGCCAGCAAGGATGTGCAGTTAGCGTCCGCCACTTCGGTGCGCGATGTAATCGCCACGCTTGATATTGCCTGCCCGCCGCAGGTCGTCATTATCGACTCGGTGCAGACCATGTTTCTTGATAATTTAGATGCGGCGCCTGGCACGGTAAGCCAGGTGCGCGCCGCCAGCCATGAACTCATCAAACTGGCCAAGAAGCGCGGTTTTACACTGTTTCTCGTCGGCCATGTCACCAAGGACGGACAGATCGCAGGCCCGCGCGTATTGGAGCATATGGTCGATTCTGTACTCTATTTCGAAGGCGAGCGCGGCCACCAGTTCCGCATTCTGCGCGCGGTCAAAAACCGTTTCGGCGGCACCGATGAAATCGGTGTATTTGAAATGACCGATATGGGCCTGAAAGAAGTCAGCAACCCATCGGCGCTCTTTCTATCCACCCATGAACACCCCATTAGCGGTGCCTGCGTATTTGCCGGTATGGAAGGCACCCGCCCGCTGCTGGTGGAAGTGCAGG
>JAGVKI010000051.1 GCA_020050695.1 Alphaproteobacteria bacterium
CGATAGAAAGGCGTGTTATGGCACATAGCGATAAACATGGCCCACGTTCACATAAAACACATAACGCCAACGTATTTTTGACCCGCGAGCGCCTTGACGATGAGGAAATGGCCGAATGGATTACAGCGGCTTACGGCGATTCGGATGCGTTTAAAGCAATGGATAAGCAGGAAGCTATTAAGGTGTTTGCTGCCGTAGTTGATCAAAACAGCCGGGAAATATTTGGCCAGCACATGTCTGGCCGTTCGATTGGTGGCATGTCTCTGCTGATGGCGCAGATGATGTTGAATGTGGAAACGGCGCATGGTTACCGCTTTGATTCCAAAACCATGCCCGCTGAACTAAAAGATGGCCTGTTGCTTACGGCAGCACTTGAGCGCCTGGCGCACGGGCAGAGGCTGAACTCTGTTGCCGCCAATGCGCTGAGCAATGGCGGCAAGATTATGAACGCGCTTTCCGATTATGCGCGTGAAGTAGCGCTGGTACTTCCGGTCACCACCAAAGACCAAAACGTACGCGATAAAATCCGCACCACATCGCACGGTATGCCAGCGGTAGACATTAAGTTCAGTGCCATTGCCAGGGAATATGAAACCCATCTTCTGGGCTCCGCCGCTCCAGGTAATCGCAGCGGCGGGGGCAGGGCCGCCTAAGCAAAAAGACCCAAATATTCATAAAAAAAAGGAAGCCAAGATTAAATCCGGGCTTCCCTTTTTTCTTTGGTCGTCGCTTACGAATTAAACGCTGTAGTACATTTCGAATTCGCCAGCGGTTGGGGTGTGTTCCCAGCGATATACTTCCTGCATCTTCAGGTCGATATAGGAATCGATGAAGTCGTCAGTGAACACGTCGCCCTTTTTCAGGAAAGCGCGGTTCTTATCCAGGCTTTCGAGTGCTTCACGTAGCGAGCCGCACACGGTAGGAACGTTTTTCAGTTCTTCTGGTGGCAGGTCGTACAGGTTCTTGTCCATAGCATCGCCAGGGTGGATCTTGTTTTCGATACCATCCAGACCAGCCATAAGCATAGCGGAGAACGCCAGGTAAGGGTTAGCGGTCGGATCAGGGAAACGCACTTCGATACGCTTGCCTTTAGGGGACGCCACATACGGAATGCGGATCGAAGCCGAACGGTTGCGGGCAGAGTATGCCAGCAGTACCGGCGCTTCAAAGCCTGGGATCAGGCGCTTGTAGCTGTTGGTCGAAGCGTTGGTGAATGCGTTGAGGGTCTTAGCGTGCTTAATGATGCCGCCGATGTAGTACAGGCACATTTCGCTAAGGTCTGCATAGCCGTTACCAGCGAACAGTGGCTTGCCAGCTTTCCAGATGGACTGGTGGCAATGCATGCCCGAGCCGTTATCGCCAGAGATTGGCTTTGGCATGAAGGTAGCGGTTTTGCCATACGAGTGAGCAACGTTGTGCACCACATATTTGTACTTCTGTACATTGTCTGCGGTTGCGGTGAGCGTGCTAAACAGCGTGCCCAGTTCACACTGTGCAGGTGCTACTTCGTGGTGGTGCAGAACAGGTTCAACGCCAACCACTTTCAAGGTGGTGAGCATTTCGGAACGCAGGTCAGCCAGCGAATCGATTGGCTGTACCGGGAAGTAACCACCTTTAACTGCAGGGCGGTGACCGGTGTTGCCAGCAGGGTAGCTGCGGTCGGAATTGACGGGCAGTTCTTCGGAATCCAACTGGTGGAAGCTGTAGTTGCCAGCGGTTTTGTAACGCACATCGTCGAATACGAAGAATTCAAGTTCAGGGCCGAAGTAAGCGGTATCGCCCAGGCCGGTGTACTGCAGGTATGCTTCAGCGCGCTTTGCAACCGAGCGTGGATCGCGGTTATAAGCCTGGCCGGTTGACGGTTCAATGACGTCGCAGAAGATCACCATGGTAGGCTGCGCTGCAAACGGGTCGATGAAAGCGGTGCCAGCGTCAGGCATCAGGATCATGTCGGATTCATTGATCGACTTCCAGCCAGCGATGGAGGAACCATCGAACATAATGCCGTCTTCAAAGCTGCTGGCATTTACCTGCTCAGCGATATAGCAGGTGTGCTGCCATTTGCCTTTAGGATCGGTAAAGCGGAAATCAACGAACTGAATGTCGTTGTCTTTGATCATTTTGAAAACGTCGTTGGCGGACATGGTGAACCTTTCTGTTCTATGTAGGTAATATTTGGGAGCGTTTTGAAGTTACGCTTTGGACGTCCTGGTGCGAGGTATTTATTTTTGTATTTTTATTGCTTGAAACGATGCCGTTATAGCAAAGGCGTCGCGCTTGTAAAGAGGGAGGTTGATGGGAAAAATGCCCATCAATAACCATAGGTAAAATATGGATTTATCTTATATGGCGTCTGAGCCGCGTTCGCCGGTGCGAATGCGGATAACATCTTCAACCGGAAGGATAAAGATTTTACCATCACCAATACGGCCCGTTTTGGCTGCATTTACAATGGCCTCCACGGTGCGTTCCACCATTTCGTCCTCAACCACCACTTCAATCTTAACTTTTGGAAGAAAATCAACAATATACTCGGCGCCGCGATAGAGTTCGGTATGGCCTTTCTGACGACCAAAGCCGCGGGCTTCCGATACGGTAATCCCTTGCAGCCCTACTTCCTGGAGGGCTTCCTTCACTTCATCAAGCTTGAACGGTTTAATGATGGCTTCGATTTTCTTCATGGACCAATTTCTTCAGGGGTTTGTTGTACTTGTCATAAGTTGTATAGCTTACTCATGGTTTTAATAGGACTGCATAATATTGCAATCATAAAAAACACCTGGATATAGTAATATCGGGCACCTGCGCTATTGACTTTTGACGGGTTGTGCTGCATCAAGACGGCATCAAACATGGCACCCATATCCCCTTAAGGGATACGTCTGTTGCCGTAAGGAAAAAGTCCGTGGCTAACCAAGAAATCATTGAACAGCTTAACATACTGCTCAGGGGTAAACTGACCGGTATCAACCAGTATTTCCTGCATGCGCGCATGCTGAAGCATCACGGCATCGTAAAACTCGCCGATTACGAATATAAAGCCTCCATTGATGCTATGAAGCACGCCGATATGCTGGTTGAGCACATCCTGTCGCTTGGCGGCCTGCCACAGCTGCAGGAACTCGACTCATTACAGATTGGTGTTGAAGAAAGCGATATGATCAAAAACGATCTTGCGCACGCACAGTCCATGCTTACCAAGCTTGAAGCCGCTATTGCCGTTTGCCGCTCGCACAAGGACGAGGCGACCAGCGCACTGCTGACGCGCATTCTGGAAAGCCAGCGTGAGCATGTCGAGTTTATTCGCAGTCAGGTTAATTCCCCTAAAGCCGCCTAAAACTAAAAGCAAAGGAACGCACTTGAAATCTTCACTTATCGCTCTTGTACTCGCTTGTGCCTTAGGCGCTGGCGCAGCATTCGTTGCCACCAAAGCTGATGCACAGCAGCCACAAACCGCTGCAAGCAATCTTGAAAATACGCTGTACATGGATTTGAAAGATGGCCGCGTGGTGATTCGCCTGCGCCCGGATCTTGCCCCTAAAACTGCTGCCCGCATTAAAGAACTGGCACGCCAGAAATTCTATGACGGTGTAGTATTCCACCGCGTAATCGAGGGCTTTATGGCGCAGGGCGGTGATCCAACCGGCACTGGCCGTGGTGGTTCAGGCAAAAGGCTGCCAGACGAATTTCCGCAGGGTGCTAATGCCTACAGCCGCGGCGTAATGGCAATGGCCAATGCAGGCCGTGGCACTTCGGACAGCCAGTTCTTCATCATGCTGGCTAACTACCCGCTGCCGCCTGATTACACCATTTTCGCTGAAGTGATTTCCGGCATGGAAGTGGTCGATAAAATCAAAAAAGGCGCGCCGCATGAAAATGGTTCGGTGACCAATCCTGATAAAATCATCCGTCTGCAGGTTGCAGCTGACGTAAAAGATCAGCCAGCTGCCGCTCCTGCTGCTGCACAGTAATCATAGCTATTTCGGAGAACTCATCATGGCTAAGAAAGACAAAGCAAAGGACTTTAAACCCGGTAACCCGGAAGACATGCTGCACCTGAACCTGAAGGATGGCCTGGTGGTTATCCAGCTGCGTCCAGACCTTGCACCCAAGCATGTTGCGCGCATCAAGGAACTTGCCCGCCAGAAATTCTATGACGGCGTAGTGTTCCACCGCGTGATCGAAGGCTTTATGGCGCAGACGGGCGATCCTACCGGTACCGGTATGGGCGGCTCAGGCCAGAAGCTGAAAGCGGAATTTTCCAAGGAACCGCACATGCGCGGCATCTGCTCCATGGCTCGCGCTATGGACCCGAACAGCGCAGACAGCCAGTTCTTCATCGTGCTTGCGCAGTCCAGCTACCTTGACGGCCAGTACACCGTGTGGGGCAAAGTGACCTCCGGCATGGAATTTGTCGACAATATCACCAAAGGCGACAAGCACGACAACGGTAAAGTCGAAAACCCGGATAAGATCATATCCATGCAGGTTGCTGCCGATGTGCAGGATGCTGCGCCGGTTGCCGCTGCTCAATAAAGCGTTGCGTTGAAAACCGAACTTTTCGACTTTGCACTACCTGAATCGCATATAGCGGCGCATCCCGTGACCCCACGGGATGCGTCCCGCATGCTGGTGGTTGCAGGCGATACCCCTCAAGACTCTCTCATAGCCGAACTTCCTCGCTTTCTGAAAGCCGGGGACGTAATGGTGTTTAACGACACCAAGGTGATTCCCGCACGCCTGTTTGCCAAGCGCGGGGAGGCAAAGATCGAATTATTGCTGCATAAGGATAAGGGCGAATCCGTCTGGCAATGCTTTGCAAAACCAGCCAAGAAATTAAAACCGGGCGATACGCTTTTTATTGCCGATGATTTTGCAGCGGAGGTGGTAGAGAAGCTGGAATCGGGTGAGGTGCTTATCCGCTTTGATTCCAGCGGTGCAGCATTTTATGAAAAGCTGGTACGCTACGGGCATATGCCGCTGCCGCCTTACATCGAGCGCCAGCGTAGCGAAAGCACAGACGATAGCCAAACCTACCAGACCGTATACGCAAAGCACGAAGGCTCGGTTGCTGCGCCCACCGCCGGGCTGCATTTTACCGACGCATTGCTCGCCGCTATCGATGCGCTTGGGGTTGTGCGCGTGCATGTGACGCTGCATGTTGGCGGCGGTACGTTCCTACCGGTGAAAACCGATGATACCAGCGAGCATCTGATGCATAGTGAATATGCCATGGTTACGCAGGAAACGGCAGATGCGGTCAATACTGCAAAGCAGCGGGGAGGGCGCGTCATTGCGGTGGGAACCACCAGCATGCGCACGCTGGAATCGGCAACCGACGAAAGCGGTAAGCTACAGCCTTTCGAGCAGGAGACTGCGATATTCATTACGCCGGGCTATCGTTTCAAGATGGTGGATGTGCTGCTGACCAATTTCCACTTGCCGCGCTCTACCCTGTTTATGCTGGTATCGGCCTTCAGCGGCCTTGCGCGCATGCAAGCGGCGTATGCGCATGCGATTAAACACAACTACCGCTTTTATTCTTACGGCGATGCCTGCCTGTTATTTCCTAATGGGCAAGGCTGATATGTTCGCCGCGATATTCCGCTAAAATCGCATCATAGAGTTTGTTGCCGAGCAGTTCGCATACGCGCTGGCTGGATTCAAATTTTTCCACTATTTCGCTATGTCGCTTGGGTATGTCATGGCGCGGATAATTACCCTCGGGCATCGGATC
>JAGVKI010000100.1 GCA_020050695.1 Alphaproteobacteria bacterium
CAAAATGGGTAATCCCGGCTTTAATGGCCTCTTCAATGAGGTGGGCCGGTTGGGCTTTGCTGGCGGCCAGCAGTGTCACCGCCCCATGGCTTAAGGGGCTGTTTTTACTGGCGTTATCCAGTTCATTTTCTATGATCTCCAGGGTGGTCGTAATCGTCATATATATATAGGGTCTCCTACCCCGAATCTTAAAAAATCCTTAAAAAACCAGCCATTTAGCCCATTTGTTGTTGCTATATTGCCACAGCGGGACCCAAAAGCTGCCGTTTTAGATGCTTATAGGGCGTTACGACTTGCAAGGCTTCTTTCTTTGCACAATAAATACCCAAGGTAAATGCATAGAGTATTTCGCTTTGTGTAGCCTAGAGTATCTTCTAGACAGATTTTTAAAACTCTAAAGGGAACAAATAGTATGAAGAAAATTCTCCTCGGATCAACCATCCTCGGCGCTGCCGTCCTGTTCGCAGGTGCTGCAAACGCTGAAACCCCGAAGGTAACTGTTGGCGGCTTCGCTGACTTCCAGGTGGGCGTAACTGACGAAGACCAAGACACCAACCTGCGTTCGCAGGGTTTCCGTAGCGATACGACCCTGACCTTCCGCATTGATGGCAAGACCGACGCTGGTCTTGGCTACGGCGGTGGTATCGACCTCGAAGCTGACGCTACTAACGACGCTCAGTCTCAGGGTACCAATGCTTCCCGTACCTTCGTATATCTCGATGGTAACTGGGGCCGCGTAGAAATGGGTTCCGAAGTCGGCGCTCAGGGCACCATGAAAATTGATGCTTCGAACATCGCTCGTGCAACCGGCGGTATCGACGGTGACTTCTGGTTCTTCACCAGCTCAAGCGCACAGTTCTGGGCTACCCCAGATCTCGCTCTGGGTTATGGCGCAGGCAACCTGGGTAACGAATCCCAGGAAAACCTGAACAAGGTAACCTACTACACCCCACGTTTCTCTGGCTTCCAGGTTGGCGTAAGCTACACTGTTGACAGCGATGACCGTGGTCAGACCGTTACCCGTTCTGACAACAACGCTGGCCAGGCTGAGAACATCTTCTCCGCTGGCGTAAGCTATGACAACACCTTTGGTGATTTCGCTGTTGGCCTCGCTGCTACCGGTGAAATTGGCGATGCTCAGACCGCTGGTACCGAAGATCTGCAGACCTGGAACGTTGGTGGTAAAGTTGGCTACCAGGGCTTCACCGTTGCTGCATCTTATGGTGACATCGGCGACAGCCTTCGTACCACCGCTTCCGGCGCTGATGATACCAGCTACTGGACTGCAGGTGTTGCTTATGAATACGGTCCATTCGGCGTATCCGCTACCTACCTCGATAGCGAATACGACAACGGCACCGGTCTGGGTGACAACGAATTCCAGAACCTTGCTATCGGTACGGATTACAAACTGGCTCCTGGCCTGACCCCGTACGTAGAAGTTAACTTCATTGAAATGGATGCTACTGGCACCGTTAACGATAACGACGCTACCGTCTTTATCGCTGGTACCCAGCTGAGCTTCTAATTCAGAAGTTATAAGACAAGAAGGGGCGGTGCTTGCATCGCCCCTTTTTTTTGTCTACATTCTCGGCCTAACAATCAGGATGCATAACGATGATACGTAATCTGCTTTTGGCCGTATGTTTACTCTCTTATTTGGGCGCTTGCTCTGACGTTGAAAGCGAAACCTACAAGCCCTATGCCATACGTGATCAGCGCCGTATAGACCGTGGCAAGCTGACAGGTGATGAAGGTCTGTCGATGTTCAACGGCAAAGATCAGAAAGATGGCGGCGGTAACAGCGCCATTGCGGTCAATAGTTTCCTGTGGCGCGCGACGCTCGATACGCTTTCCTTTATGCCGCTTGCCTCAGCCGATCCGTTTGGCGGCGTAGTGATTACCGACTGGTATGAAAACCCTGAAACTCCTGGCGAGCGCTTTAAAGTCAATGCGCTGATCCTTGACCGCACCCTGCGTGCCGATGGCATAAAGCTGACGCTGTTTAAACAGAAGGTCGATAAGGCAGGTGCATGGCGCGACACGGCGGTGGACCATAAAATGGAACGCAGCCTGGAAGACACCATCCTGACCCGCGCGCGCGAACTTAAAGTATCGCAGCTGGGCGGCAAATAAGACGTAAAACAGATAGTAGCCAGGCAGATTAGTAGTAGCAGATAGTCGTATGAGTGAAGCAACCCCCTCGCGTTATAATGTTCGTGAAGCAGAAAGCCGCTGGCAGAAGCATTGGCAGGATGTAAACGCCTTCAAGGCATCAGACGACAGTGCAAAGCCGAAATATTACGTGCTGGAGATGTTTCCCTATCCGTCTGGTAACATCCATATGGGCCATGTGCGTAACTACACGCTAGGTGACGTTGTAGCGCGCGCTAAACGCATGCAGGGCTATAATGTGCTGCATCCCATGGGCTGGGACGCTTTCGGGCTTCCTGCGGAAAATGCCGCGATCCAGAATAATTCCCATCCGGGTGACTGGACGCTGGCCAATATCGCCACCATGCGTGAGCAACTGAAACTGATCGGCCTGTCCTATGACTGGGACCGCGAACTGGCGACCTGCCTGCCGGATTACTACAAATACGAACAGCAATTTTTCCTGAAGTTCCTGGAAAACGGCCTGGCGTACCGCAAAGAAGCCGAGGTCAACTGGGATCCGGTGGATAATACCGTACTGGCTAACGAGCAGGTGATTGAAGGCCGTGGCTGGCGCTCAGGCGCGCTGGTGGAACGCCGCAAGCTTTCGCAGTGGTTCCTGCGCATTTCCGATTATGCGGAAGACTTATTATCGGCGCTTGATTCCTTAAAAGAATGGCCGGAAAAAGTGCGTATCATGCAGGATCGCTGGATTGGTAAATCCTACGGCGCGCTGGTGACGCTGAAGGTCCTGTGCAAAAAGCCGGGGAAAGACCCTATCGAAAGCAGCATCGACATCTACACCACGCGTCCTGATACCTTCTACGGCATGAGTTTTGTGGCCATTGCGCCTGAGCACCCGCTGGCCAAGGATATTGCGGCGCATGATCCGAAGGCCGATGCCTTTGTGAAGGAATGCAGCCAGCTTGGCACCTCCGAAGAAGCGATCGAGAAGGCTGAAAAGCGAGGGTTTGATACCGGGCTTAAGGCCGTCAACCCCTTCACACAGACCGAGCACCCGCTTTATATCGCCAATTTTGTGCTCATGGGTTACGGCACGGGCGCCGTATTTGGCTGCCCGGCGCATGATGAGCGCGATTTCGAATTTGCCAAGAAATATGACCTGGACATAAAGCCTGTCGTCAGGCCTTCCGATGCACAGCAGCAGGCAGATATATTGCCTTACACCGGCGAGGGCGTGCTTATAAATTCCGGTTTCATGGATGGTATGTCCATTGAACAAGCCAAGGAAGCTGCCATCAAAGAATTGGCGGCACGCGGCGCAGGCCAGCGCAAAGTCAATTACCGCCTGCGTGACTGGGGCGTATCACGCCAGCGTTACTGGGGCTGCCCTATTCCAATCATTTACTGCGATGATTGCGGCGCGGTGCCGGTGCCAGATGACCAGCTACCGGTGGAATTGCCGCGCGATATTACGTTTGATAAACCGGGCAATCCGCTTGACCACCACCCGACCTGGAAGCATGTGAATTGCCCCTCCTGCGGCAAAAAAGCGCTCAGGGAAACCGATACGTTCGATACCTTCTTTGAATCCTCCTGGTATTTTGCGCGCTATTGTTCGCCAAAGAGCAAAGAAGCGTTCGACACCAAGGCGCTTGCCTACTGGATGCCGGTGGATTGCTATATTGGCGGTATTGAGCATGCGGTGCTGCATCTGCTCTATTCGCGCTTCTTCTCGCGTGCGCTGAACAAGTGCGGCGTTGTGCCCTTTACCGAGCCGTTCAAGCGCCTGGAGACCCAGGGCATGATCTGCCATGAAACCTATAAGAGTGCGCAAGGTAAATGGCTCTCGCCAGATGAGATTACGCCTGCGGGCACCGGTTATACTGAGAATGCCACAGGCAAAGCGGTCACGGTTGGCCGCACCGAAAAGATGAGTAAGTCAAAGAAGAACACGGTCGATCCCCGCCATATCATGGAAACCTACGGCGCGGATGCAGCGCGCCTGTTCATGCTGTCCGATAGCCCGCCTGAGCGTGACTTAGAGTGGACAGATGCCGGTATCGAAGGCGCATGGCGCTATATCAATCGTTTGTGGAAGCTGGTGATCGATAATAAATCCCTGCTGGAAACAATAATTGACGGAAAAACCTTATCGGTTTCGGAGCCGAAATTGCTGGCGGTTCGCAAGGCTACCCATAAAACCATTGCCGCTGTTACGGATGATATTGAGCATTTCCATTTCAATAAAGCCGTGGCGCGTATACGCGAACTGTCGAACCTGCTTGGTGATACCAGGTTTGAAGGGCAAGATGGCGCCTTCGTGCTGCGCGAAGCACTCGAAGCACTGATTGTGCTGCTTGCTCCGTTCATGCCGCATTTAGGCGAGGAACTATGGTTGCAGCTTGGCCATAAAGAGACATTGTCCGCCGCTAGCTGGCCAAAAGCCGACAGCAGCCTGATGGTCGATGACAGCGTGACCATTGCGGTGCAGATCAACGGCAAGCTGCGGGCAACCATCGAATTGCCCAAAGACCTGGATAAGGCGATTGCCGAGCAGAAAGTGCTGGAACTCCAGCCGATACGCGAAGCGCTAAAAGATAAAAAAATCAATAAAGTAATCGTGGTTCCTAACCGTATTGTCAATGTGGTGGCAAGCTGATGGCAAATGGGTCGCGTATCGCTTTAACTATTATGGTTATGCTGCTGGCATCCTGCGGTTTTAAGCCGATGTACAGCAAACAGGCCAAGACAGAGCGCAGCGATTCAGACTCCAAAGTTTATGACGGCGTAAAGGTGGATACCATTGCTGGCCGCGACGGGCAGCTGCTGACCATTGAACTCGAAGATGCCTTAAACCCCGAGGGGCGGGTGCCTGGCCGCCCGGCTTACCGCCTGGCTGCCAGCTTTTCGATGAATGAAGTAGCTATCGGTGTGGGCCGCGACGCGACGGTATCGCGCTTTAACCTGTATTTTGATTCAAACTACACGCTGTACCGCAATAGCGACGGTAAGGCGATCACCAGCGGTTCCATTCGCCATATCGGCAGCTATAACAACGCGGCAAACGCCTATTACTCCACGTATATCTCGCGTGATGACGGTATCAAGCGTGGCATCACTGAATTAGGCGAACTCTACCGCATGCGCCTGACGTCCTATCTTGCATCGGGTGCGAAGGAAGTGAAAAACCAGCCTGAACTCAAACCGGTTATTAACTACCCTAATCCGAACTGGCGTGATGGTGCTGCCAGCACGTTAGGTGCTCCTCCTATTCCCGGCGCGGTTGCCATACCTCAATAATTCGGCCACAATAGCGGCTGAAATAACACACAGGGTTTATTGCCATGAAAATAGCCCCTAAGGCGATAGAAGCCTTTTTAGGTGCGCCGACCAAGGGATGTCGCGCTTCGCTGCTCTACGGGCCAGATGCGGGGCTTGTTCGTGAACGCGCCAAACGCATAAGTTCTGTGGTGCTTACCGGCAATGACGATCCTTTTGCCTTTACCGAACTTA
>JAGVKI010000332.1 GCA_020050695.1 Alphaproteobacteria bacterium
CGATGGACGAACTGGTGGAAATGCATTGATTATGAAAAAACACGCAGAACTTACCATTCTCTTACTCACTCTGACAGCCTGTGACCCTGTGCCGCTGGCTACCCAGCAAATGATGCCAAGCCCCGTAGTCTTTGAGCAGATAGAACACAGCGATGTGTTTAAAGGCGCGATCATGGTGGAAAAGGTAAGCTATGATGATGCTGAAAATCCGCGCATGGGGAAGCTTTATGACGGCGCGGCGGATTCGCTCGGCATGGCGCTCATGCAGGCAGGTTATCTGGCTGCCGATGAGGCTTCGGCGAAATACAGCCTTTATGCCTCGGTGAAGGATGTGCAGTTTCCGCGCTGCGTATGGGCAACCTGTGAAACGGGTTCAGCCATTGAGTATACCCTGACCGATATTAAACGTGGTAAAGTGGTCTATCAGGAGTTGCTGGTGGTGCCGTACACCATGGAATATCCGCTGCTTAGCGATAACCCTGAAATACCGCGTGCCGCACTTGGCGGTGCACTTGGACAAAACTATGCGCATCTGCTACATGTACTTAGCAGAAAAAAACCAAACGATTTCAAATAAGGGAAACGACATGAAAAAATCCATCGCAGCAGCATTGCTTCTTGCTACCTGCCTTAGCGCATGTGCCAAAAGCCCTGACCAGAACCGTTATAATTATAACGAAGTAGGGCAGTCGGTGGTGGCGGAATTTGCGACCGTTGTTACCGTAAAAGAGGTCGATATTACAGGCCGCAATACTGGTGCGGGTGCGCTTGCTGGCGCAGCTGCGGGTGCGGGCGGTGGTTCCTATATGGGTAATGGCAGCGGTTCGGCATGGGCGGCTGCAGGCGGCGCGATTGCAGGCGCGGCGATTGGCATGGCGGCAGAGCAGGCGCTGGCCGATCATAAGGGCTATGAATATATTGTGGTTACTGAAGATAAAAAGACCAAGACCATCGTGCAGAACCAGTCGCCGACCGACCGTGTGTTCAACGCTGGCGAGCGTGTGCTGCTTCAGACCAAGGGCACATACCAGCGCCTGCTTCCTACCGATAACCTGCCTGATACAGTTAAGAAACCAAAAGGCTTTAATATTGTAGATTAGTAATATTGTCTGGGCAATATTGGCACAGTAATTGCTATTTCTCTGGTGGTTCTATGACCTCCGGGAATTGCTATGAAAATTGCACCAGTTAATGCTGACGTAAACAAGCAAGTACAGGCCAACGCGAATATCCTTTCTTCCATAGGGAAAACGCCTGACTTCGCAAAGTATTTACGCAACGGGAATGAAAATGCGGCACTGGCGGTAAATGCTCCGGCGGACATGGAACCGCCAGCCATTGATGAAATGGCGCGCCAGATGTGGGGCACCGCCTATGATCCTGCGACACGCTCGGTAAAGCTTGATGCATTGGCGTCGAACACCCAATCGACAACCGATGCATTCGCCCGCAAGCTAGGCGGACTGTTGCGCGCCCAGGGCATTGATACCAATAGCGAGATCACGCTTACCACAGGATATAACGGCGCTATCAGCGTAGTTGGCGAGCATCCCCAGAAACAAGGCATTGAGGCTCTGTTCTTTGCCAACCCGGCACTGGGGGATGAATACCGCAAAATAAGCAGCGATAATGACATGGTCGCCATGGGCAAATTGACCAGTGAATATTCCAAACGCTGGTCGGCGGCGGCAAATGACAGCCAGCGCCAGGGCGTATTTAATTATTTTGCCGGTTTGTTCGATCAGGCCAAGCGTCTTGGCGGACAGATGACGCTGGACAAGGATATGCTTTCCTCAGCTTCCCTGCGCTACAGCAATAGTATGGTGCGTGCATAAGAGCGGATTTCCTAGGTTTTCTGCGTGGTAATTTGTTGTAAGGGCTGGATTTCCTCTGGAAATATCCAGGTGGGGTTGTTTTATTGCGGGATTGATGTATAGTTAATAAGTGATTAATGAAAAATCAGGAGGATAGCGTCACAATGGACGCCATTGCCACCAATACAGCAACGGATGCAAACAAGGCGGCGCCTTCTGGCCAGCCCGTATCCGCTCAGCTGCGTGGCGAAACCATCGGGTATGCCGTTCAAAGCATTGGCTATAACCTGGCGGGTAATTTAATTGAACCCTATATCAGTTACCGGATACAGCAGCATTATTCTGGTCGCCACCCAAGTGCACATGGCGGGGGTAATTATTCCCAGAACGTCGCGGGTGAGTTCATCGGTGATTTTGCAGGTGGTGCAGCCCTGATTGCTGCTGAAACATGTATTCCAACGCAGCTGCATGATTTCACACGTAAGGCTCGCGGATGGTTAGATCCGTTTTATGATAAAATTGCCCGTAATTTCCTGGTGCATGACTGCACGGATAAGGAATATGAGCAGAAGGTAAATAGCTGGAAAGTGTTTCAGGAGCGCAACATGGTGCGCTCAGGCCTCATTGCTACTGTAGGGATTGCTGCAAACGTGGCAACGCAGAAATGGCTACTGAGTAATCCATCGCCTACTGGCGTGATATTGGGCGGCAAGCTTGCCAGCACCGCTGTAACCATGGCCCTTGGGCTTGGAGCGCGTTTTGCCTTTCCTAAGCAGATGAACAGCATGGATCAATGGATGGGGAAGGTTATCACCCCCATGATTGAAGAAAAAGAGGCGGATTCCCAGAATAAACCTGCTGTCAGCCATGTTGAGAAACTGGCTAAAAAAGAAAAAAGCACGCAGCTGGAAGTAACCTCACGCTAGTTTCTTTGTTTCTTAAAGCTGCCCGGCAGCTGTATCAGCATTGCGATGCACAGCACCAGATTAGGAAATACAAACGGATAGAAATAGCGCTGCTGCCGGTCTGGCGCACCCATTATAATAGGTGCCATGTATAAAAGGGTGATATAGAGCAGTGCTAATATTTGCGGCTGCCGCGCCGCAAAGGCAGGTGATTTCATGGCCAGCCATATCGCCAGCAACAGATTTACCAGCAACAGATATACCGGGCGGCTGAATCCTATCCACTCAAATTCCTTATTCGCGGCCTGGAAGAAATTACGAATTGCGTTCCTTTCCATCGTAATGCCAATATCTTTTTTGAAATTCTTTCTGCTGTCATAGCGGCCTATGCACTCATCGACCAGTGGGGCGGTCACACCAGAGAATGCCCCCATGATAGGCAGATTGGAATGGAACCATTCAACCGGCGATTCGATAAACGACATCAGGTAGGTATTGCGTATCTCGCTTTGCATTTCCACAGAGAGGGTGATTGCCGCTCCATTGGCGGAGCTGTAATATTGATGGCACCATATGCCCCTTAAGTAACATTCCGGATCCAGCTGCTCTGTCTGTGGCTTGCTGATTTTAGAGAGAATGGATTGTACGGATTCGCTATGATAGCTGTGGTTCTGTATCCATAAACGCAGTGCAACGCCCTGGTTGGATGAGGTGGAGAAAAAGGCGGTTTTGTTCAGGTGATGGTTAATAGCTGCGGGAGTTATCATAACAACAGCAGTGATTACTGCGGTTATGGTTTTCCTGAAATAGGGCTTTGGCAGTAATGGCCAGATAAACAGTGGCGCTGTTAGAAAAAGGCTCAGAGCGGCGTTGTTGCGCAGCAGTTGTATCAGGATCATCGCGCAGCATGCGCCTATAAGTGGCTTATAACTATGCGCTGTCTTCTGCCCGCTGCTGTACTGCCAGTATAACGCAATAAGGTATAGATAAAATACGGCAAGCATTACGTCAGACGCGTGCAGTACAGAAATGTTCAGCACATTCGGAAGCAGGCAGATTGTGGCATATAATATTGCAAGCCTCCTGCCGCCCTCAGGAAAAAAGCACGACGCCATCAGGTAGATCGAAAAAAACACCAGAAATGCCTGACACCAGATATAGAGTCCTGCGCCGTGGCTAATGGCATAAAATGGTACTCTAAGAACGGTGTTGAAAATAGGCCAATGGGTAGAAATTTTAAGATCCGTCAGCTTGTCTGGCCAGCCGGTATCTACAATTTTTTCAGCCCATATCCATTGGTGGGTTGAATCATAATAGAGCCACCCCGGATATAATAAAAAAGCCATAATGCTGGCAAGCAGCGCTGATGACAGTAGATATATCTGTAGTTGAGTAAGTGAGCGCATATATATGATTTCACCTAGTAGCGAGTGCAGTTCATATACCCTAGTAACATGCGGAATTTATTTTGTATAGTGGTGGTAACGCAGGCAAAAAAAGGGAGAGGCTCCGCCTCATCCCTTTTTTCTGTCCGATCCTCGAACTATTCTCTCGGGCACGGTGCCGTTACCCGTTGCGAACCTTTGCGAGTATCATGTCGATGACCAGCATGCCGATGTACAGCAGGCCGGGAACCATCATGATCTCGATGGCTCGCAGCCATCCCCACAGTGAAGCGGGGGACTTGAGCCAGTTGAAGGCGACGGTTGCGTATCCTTCTTCCGGGGTCGGCATGAAGGACGACACGTCCGTCGTCTTGCTTTCATCGCGGCGCTTGTCCCCGGCGGATTTCTCCGTGGTCGGGGCCGTCGCCTTGATGAGTTCGGACGACTTCGACCGTGCAGCCGCTCCGTCCTTCTCGATTTCCGCACCGATGAAGGCGATGGGAAGTGAGACGAAGAAGAGCGCGCAGGCCAGCAGGTAGACCTTCGAGGAAGCTGTTGCAAGCTTCATGGAAGAATCCTCCATTTCTCACAGACTACGTGGTGAGAAGGCACGCCCAATAGTAAAGAGCAGGAACATCCCGCTACAATACCTTGAGTATACTGTCCTAAGGGAGCAGTAGTTATGAAGGAATTTTAACGTTTTTCAGGGGGATAAGCAAATAAATAGATTAACCAATTGATTTTGTTGAAAACAAAATGTCAGTTATATCCAGAACTCGTCCGGGCCTATGCGTACCAGGTTTCCAGGCGCTTTTCCTGTGGAAGGCCGCTGGTAATGGCGTATTCCTGGTCGCGCTTGAGGTAATAGATAAAGGGGCCACCCATGACCAACGCCATCGAAAGCACAAGCAGGGGCATACCAAATGCAATAATTACCATACTGATTCTCCTTAATTAATTACAGTATAAGTAAAGCAGGGTGCTGTAGAATTTGATTTGATCGCAATCAAATCGCCATTAGAATTATGGATATGATGATGAGACCCCTATGCCGCTGAATGCTTACACCGCTATTTTACAGCCACTGCCGCTACTGGCGGGCCTTGAGACGCAGGAGAAAGATGCATTGCTGCAGCAGGGGCGTTTGCGTAACTGCGCCGCTGGGCAGATGCTGTTTTTGCATGGGCAGCCCGTTACACATTTTTATATTATTCTCAGCGGCACCATAAAACTGTTTCGCACCAGTCCCGATGGCAGCGAGAAAACCATCGATGTGCTGAAATCCGGGCAGACGATGTGCGAAAGCGAAATTATGGATTCCTGCCATAATCACCGTGTAAATGCGCTGCCTGTGGATGATTCGGTGGTGCTGGAATTTCCGCTGGCATGGGTAAAGCAGGCGGCCAGGACACATCACGTCTTCGCACTGAATTTGCTTTCCATGATTGCCCATCAGGCGCATCAGGCTGAACTGGAAGCCGAGCAGCAGGCCAGCATGTCGGCGGCGCAGCTGGTGGCGTGTTTCCTGCAGCGGCTGTGCGTGCTGTATGATTTCAATCCCAAGGATTTTGAACTGCCCTACAGCAAGGGACTGATTGCCTCGCGGCTTGGCATGGAACTGGAGACTTTCTCACGCGCATTGGCCAAGCTAAAGGATCGCGGTATTGCGGTAGAGGGCAACCATGTCTCTATTCATGATCTTGCGGCGATTGAAGATTATGTATGCGCCTTTTGTTCCGTATCGGAGGAATGCGCTACGCATAAGGTGATTGAGGGGAAGCTGAACCGACCTTGATTACCAGTACAGCGCCGGGGATTTCAATCTATTGTTCGCAAAATGCGGTGCAATAGGTGTGAGGCACGATCTGGCCGCCGCAATTGGTATGGCAGATATGGTAGCTATTGGTGCAGCTGCCATAGCAGGCATCCTGGCTACAATCATAATAGCGGCGGGCGGTAGGGGCATTACGCTTTACAGGCTTGCCGGAAGCGGTCTGGACGGTCACATATTCCAGATACTCGTTGCGTTCCATCAGGCGGGCGCGTTCGGTGCAATGCGATTCTTCTATGCGACAGGTCTGCTGGCAATTCTGCATGGACAAAAGGCAGTTATTGGCGCACATGCGGCCCATATTATCCTGCGGGGGGACGATCTGGTAATCGGTCTGGTACACAGGCCCGCAAGCCGTGATAAAAAATAATATCACCAGATGTTTGATTGATTTCATGTCAGTAAGCTCGCGCTACGCAGAAATCGACAATCTCAAGCATGGCGGATTTGGCTGGGCTTGCAGGGAACGGAGCCAGTGCTTCACGCGCCTTGCTGCAATAATATTCTGCCATGGTCAGGGTCTGGCCGATGCCATCATATTTGGTGATGATTTCCATAGCGCGGACAAAATCTTCCGGCTTTTGTTCCAGTTCGCCAAGGGTGCGGTTCCAGAAGGCTTGCTCTTCCTTGGTGCTTTTGCTGTAGGAGTGGATCACCGGCAGGGTGATTTTGCCTTCATGGAAATCATCGCCCACGGTTTTACCCAGGGTTTCCTGGTTTGCGGCATAATCAAGCGCATCGTCCACCAGCTGGAAAGCGATGCCGATATAGCTGCCAAATTCATGCAGCAGATTAGCCCACTGATCATTACCGGCCACCACGCCGCCCAGTTCACATGCAGCAGAAAAGAGCGCGGCGGTTTTGGAGGAAATGACCTGCAGGTAATTCTCGATAGTGGTTTCGGGATTGCCTTCGTTCATCAGCTGCATTACTTCACCTTTGGAAATAATGGCTGAGGCATCGGATAAAATGGCGAGCACGCGTATATTACCGTCGCCCACCATAAGCTGGAAGGCCTGGCTGAACATGAAGTCACCCACCAGTACGCTTGCCTTATTGCCAAACAGTTCATTGGCGGTGGCAAGGCCGCGGCGCAGTTTGCTTTCGTCGACCACGTCATCATGCAGGAGCGTGGCGGTATGGATAAATTCAACCGATGCGGCCAGGGCAACATGACGCTCGCCCTTATAGCCGCAAAGCTGTGATGAAATAAGGGTAAGGGCAGGGCGGATACGTTTGCCGCCGGACGCAATGATATGACGTGCGATATCGTGAATCAGCGGCACTTCGCTTTTGACGCGATCAAGGATCAGCGTATCGACGCGTTTTAAGTCCTCACGGATGAGGCTGTAAAGTGCATCCAGCGATACGGATTTAGTTGGTGTTTTTGGCGCAGTCTGTGTCATGACAGGCTAATATGTAGGTGGAATTTCACAAAAAATACAGAAAAAAGAATAAGCATTCAATGCGTAGGCGTGTTTACACTACCACATTATTATGGGGATGGATGGCCAGTTCTTCTGCGGGGTTGACGGGAAATTCCTTAACCGACTGAAATTGCAGGTTTCCCTGATAGCCGGTGAGTTCGCCCGTGGCCTGGTAGATGGCAAAAATATCCTGCTGAACGTCAGAGGGCAGGGGAAGTTTGCTGCGCACCATCAGGTCAAAATGCACCTGTTGCTGTCCGCCTTTACGCACAAATCCATCCATCTGTATTTCGCCCAGCTGCGATAAATCCACTTCCACTACAAAGCGCGTATCTTCGCTTTCACCTTCCTGGCGGTTGCTGTTTTGTTTCTTGTCGCGCTTTACATAAAAACGCACCTGCTGCACTTCGCCTTCGACGGCTACGGGAAAAATCATCGTCTGCCATGGCTGGGTGGCGGTGCTTTCGTTAAACTGGCGTGCCAGGGAGGCAAACTCGCTGCCTGCTTTTTTTATCAATGCGCCATGGCCATTTTCTTCAAGCCACTGCGAATTATGCCTGCCAATCCAGCTTTTGAAATCTTCACCTTTGAGTGCGGCAAGGAACATAAGCAGGCCGCTGGGCATGTTTTGCGGCGATATAAGCGATTGCGGAGACTGGCCGTCATCCATCATCAGCCAGGGCATGTTGGGCTGCACGAAATCAATGCTCGATGCGTTGTCGCGCCCTGAAAGCAGCGCAAAAATCTGCGCCAGAGAGCTCCAGCCGCGAGCCAGTTCGTTTATATTGGCAGGCTCATCGCCAGCTGCGAGGGCATTGATATGCGTTTGTGCGATGGTGGCATTTACCAGTTCGAAGCTAATGCTGCTGCCTGCCGGAAGCGTACTGCCCGGTTGCAGGCGTATCAGCCCAAGACTGGTTTGCACCAGCGCTTCGCCGGTTGGTTCATTGCCGATAACGGTGCCTGTGACCAGCTGGCCCGGCTGTAGCGATACAGCCGTATTGCTCTGCGGCGTGTAGGCGACGTTGCTGGTATTGATTGCGGCGGGTGTTGTATTGACGCCGCTGGCTACCGCATTACTGCCAACGGTCAGAGGCGCGCTACCCGCAACGTTAGGCGTCGTCGATGTCACCTGCACGCTGTTGTTTATGCCAGATGCAGGGGTATTCGATGGCTGTGCAGCGGAGATGTCCGCCGTGTTTTGCTTTACATTGGCGGCGCTGGCGATTAGCGGTGCCTGTAATGGTTCTGCGCCTGCTACAGGGGGCTGGGCGATAACGGTGGTGTTGCCTGCTGTGGTGCCGGTTTGCGCAGCCGGACTGGTATTGATGACAGGCACTGTTTGCTGCGCAGCAGGGGATGTACCGGTGGCGCGCGTGTAGGCAGCGTAAGAGGCAAGGCTTCCTGATGTAGTTGGCAGTATAACGCCTTGCGCAGATACATTGCCGCTGGGAGATGCAACATTAAGCAGCTTTAAAACCAGTTCACTGCCTTCGGGCAAACGCAGTGCATTGGCGATCTGCTGCTGCGCAGAAGAGGCAATGACCGTGCCCTTTATGGTGATTGCAGGTGAGTTGCTGTCATTGGTGGCGATGGAGGATGTATTAGCGCTGCTTTGAGCTTGAGGAGCCGCTGGCGCGCGCGCATCCACCTGTGAGGTCAGGCTGGAAAGCGACCCGCGTGAGGCGAGCGCCTGGCTTAAAATAACGTCTGGCGATTCAGAAAATGATGAGCGTGCCTGCGCAGTTTCGGGCGGCTGGCCATCGACGGTAAGCAGGCGTGCAATCGTATTATTCACTGTTTGCTCAACACGTATCTGCACCTCTACGCCAATTTTCAGGAAGAAGTTGCTGGCAAAGGTAATGTCGCCGCCTTCGGTGCGCAACACCGGGTTGCCACTGCTGTCGCGGTTGATGATAAAGCCGGTCAGGGTGGTGCCGCTGGGAATGCCAGCCAGGCTGGTCAGCCCGCTGGAGGTATTGCCTTGGGTTCCGGCAGGCTGCTGGACGCCTTGCGTGGGCTGGGACGGCAGGATGGTGATCAGCCGTAAGTCCACCGCGCGCTCCTTACTTCTGCATCAGCTTGATGGAAAGTACCGCTGCATCGGTTGCAGCAGTGGAATGGGGCGCCTTTGTCAGCAAGGATTTCTGGCTGCGTATGCTGTCTTTGACTTTATTGTCGCGGCGTATGATGCCAAGCAGCGGCGGCGATATATTGAGGAAGTTAAGGCACGCCTTGTTGATGGTGCTGTAGGTGGCTTCACCCTCTCTCTGGGTGGCGGCCTGGTTTACGACAATGCCCACATCGGGCACCATTTTATTGCCATGGGTGATTTTGATAAAGGCGTAAGCGTCGGTAAGCGATGTAGGCTCATCGGTAACCACAATCACGCAGCGGCCAGCCACC